>NZ_JBKGGU010000015.1:0-181370 GCF_052042015.1 Pseudomonas sp. SMV71
TCGCCACATCATTTCCAGGCATAAAAAAACGCCCCCGATCTCACGACCGGGGGCGTTTTTCATTCAGCCAAAACTAACGATCAGTTCTTGGCTTTCTTGGCAGCGCGGGTACGCTCGCCTTCGTCCAGGATCTTCTTGCGCAGGCGAATCGACTTCGGCGTCACTTCGCACAGCTCGTCATCCTGGATGAATTCCAGGGCCTGTTCCAGGGTGAAGCGAACCGGCGGAACCAGGGCGATGGTTTCGTCCTTGCCCGAAGCACGCATGTTGTCGAGCTTCTTGCCCTTGGTAGGGTTCACACCCAGGTCGTTGTCACGGCTGTTCAGACCGACGATCTGGCCGTTGTAGATTTCCTGGCCGTGCTCGACGAACAGCTTGCCACGCGCCTGGAGGGTTTCCAGGGAGTAGGTCAGCGCCTTGCCGGTTTCCACCGATACCAGGACGCCGTTCTGACGGCCGGACATGTGGCCGGACTTCATGGTGTCGTAGCGATCGAAGATCGAGGTCAGAATGCCGGCGCCGTTGGTCAGGGTCAGGAACTGGTTACGGAAACCGATCAGGCCACGAGCCGGGATGTTGTATTCCAGACGTACACGGCCCTTGCCATCCGGCACCATGTTGGTCAGGTCGCCCTTACGCAGGCCCATCTCTTCCATCACCTTGCCCTGGGATTCTTCAGGGATGTCGATGGTGACGTTTTCGAACGGTTCCTGCTTGGTGCCGTTCACTTCACGGATGATCACCTCAGGACGGCCCACGGCCATTTCGAAGCCTTCGCGACGCATGGTTTCGATCAGTACCGAAAGGTGCAGCTCACCACGGCCCGAGACCTTGAACTTGTCAGCCGAGTCGCCTTCTTCAACGCGCAGGGCAACGTTGTACAGCAGCTCTTTGTCCAGACGTTCCTTGATGTTACGGGAAGTCACGAACTTGCCTTCTTTACCGCAGAACGGCGAGTCGTTGACCTGGAAGGTCATGGAAACGGTCGGCTCGTCGACGGTCAGCGGCTTCATCGCTTCAACAGCGGTCGGGTCGCACAGGGTGTCGGAGATGAACAGCTCTTCCATGCCGCTGATGCAAACGATATCGCCTGCTGCAGCTTCTTCAACGTCAACGCGGTGCAGACCGTGGTGACCCATCAGCTTGAGGATACGGCCGTTGCGCTTCTTGCCGTCGGCGTCGATAGCGACCACCGGGGTGTTCGGCTTGACGCGACCACGGGCGATACGGCCAACACCGATCACACCCAGGAAGCTGTTGTAGTCCAGGGCAGAGATCTGCATCTGGAACGGACCGTCACGGTCAACGGCCGGCGCGGGTACGTTGTCGACGATCGACTGGTACAGCGGGGTCATGTCTTCAGCCATGTCGGTGTGGTCCAGACCGGCAATGCCGTTCAGGGCCGAGGCGTAGACGACTTTGAAGTCCAGCTGTTCTTCGGTGGCACCGAGGTTGTCGAACAGGTCGAAGATCTGGTCCAGGACCCAGTCCGGACGCGCGCCTGGACGGTCGACCTTGTTGATCACGACGATCGGCTTGAGACCGGCTTCGAAAGCCTTCTTGGTCACGAAACGGGTTTGCGGCATAGGGCCGTCCTGGGCGTCGACCAGCAGCAGCACGGAGTCGACCATCGACATCACGCGCTCTACTTCACCACCGAAGTCGGCGTGGCCCGGGGTGTCCACGATGTTGATGTGGTAGCCGTTCCAGTTGATGGCGGTGTTTTTGGCCAGGATGGTAATACCACGCTCTTTTTCCTGGTCGTTGGAGTCCATCACGCGCTCGTCGTTGAGCTCGTTGCGCTCCAGAGTGCCGGATTGACGCAAGAGTTTGTCTACCAGGGTGGTCTTACCATGGTCAACGTGGGCGATGATGGCGATGTTGCGTAGATTTTCGATCACTTGTGTATCTCGATCAGAGGATTCGGTGTGCTGACAGGTCGTGGCAGCGATTTACGTTGAGTCCGACAAAAGCCGTTACAGCTTGCCGGCGGCGTCGGGGGGCCGGTGACGCAGGCCACAGGCAAACAGCCCCGGGCACTTAGCTCGGTCGATAAACGCGCACATTGGCATGCCCCTCACTGAGCAAATGGTGGACATGCAGGCGACTCATCACGCCTTTGTCGCAATACAGCAGGTACTGGCGAGTAGGGTCCAGTTCCTTGAAACGCGCGTTCACGGCATAGAACGGCATCGTTTGTACCTCGATGCCGGCGATCTCCAGCGGTTCCTCTTCAGCGTCGTCCGGGTGACGGATGTCGATGACGATCTGACCGGCCAGTGCTTCGCCGACTTCTTCAACCTGAATGTCCTGGCCCAACTCGTCGATGACCCGATCGATCGGCACCAGCCTGGCGTTTTCGAGCGCACGCTCGAGCACCGCCATGTCGAATTCTTTCTCTTCGTGCTCCACGCGCCCGCGCTTGGCCGCCGTCTTCGGGTTCACCGAGATGACCCCGCAGTACTCCGGCATGTGCCGGGCGAAATCGGCCGTGCCGATCTCGATGGCCGTGTCGATGATGTCCTGCTTGTGGCTGGCGATCAGCGGGCGCAGCACCAGTTTCTCGGTGACGCAGTCGATCACCGACAGGTTCGGCAGCGTCTGGCTCGACACCTGGGAAATCGCTTCGCCGGTGACCAGCGCATCGATGTGCAGGCGCTCGGCGATGCTCGACGCGGCACGCAACATCATACGCTTCAAAATGACGCCCATATGACTGTTGTCGACTTTGCCGAGAATCTCGCCGAGGACTTCTTCGAACGGCACACTCACAAATAACACGCGTTGGGAGCTGCCGTACTTCTTCCAGATGAAGTGCGCCACTTCCATCACGCCCAGCTCATGGGCCCGCCCGCCGAGGTTAAAGAAGCAGAAATGAGCCATCAGCCCGCGACGCATGATCTGGTAGGCAGCGACCGTGGAGTCGAAACCGCCGGACATCAGCACCAGCGTCTGCTCCAGCGAACCCAGCGGATAGCCGCCGATACCGTTGTGCTGGCTATGGATGACGAAGAGCCGCTGGTCACGGATCTCGATGCGCACTTCTATTTGCGGGTCTTTCAAGGAAATACCGGCCGCACCACATTGCCGGCGCAATTGGCTGCCGACATATTTCTCGACGTCCATCGAGCTGAACGGGTGCTTGCCGGCGCGCTTGCAGCGCACCGAAAAAATCTTGCCGGCCAGGGCATCACCATAATGCAGCATGCATTTGGCGAGGATGTCGTCGAAATCCCCCAGCGGATATTCATCGACCTGCAGGAAATGCGCGATGCCGGGCATGCAGCCCAGGCGCTCGGTCATTTCCTTGAGGATCCGGGGTTCGCTGACACGTGTTTCCAACTCAAGGTTGTCCCACACGCCATTCACCACCACGACCGGGTCCAGATCTCGGAGCACGGCACGGATGTTCTTGGCCAACTGGCGGATGAAACGCATCCGTACCGGGCGGCTCTTGATGGTGATCTCGGGGAAGACTTTTACGATAAGTTTCATGAAAACAGCGCGCGAACGGCCAGCCGAAAAAGGGGGGCGCGGATTATAGCGGAAATTGCTCAAGGTTTAACCAGTTAATGTGCAGATGATTATGCATGCACCAAAACAGGTCATTTACGCTAGGCGGCGCCACATTGCAGTGCGTTATTGTCTGACAATCGGCTTTTATGGCGCTCAAAAGCGAGGATTTGGTGCAAAAAACCCATGCTGGGGCACTGGCATGCAATTTGCTCCCTTGTGAGGCAGGTTGCCTTGGCAGAGTATTCGCGCCGGCATCACCCATATCTTAGGGCACACCATTACCGCCCGAAGCCACCCGGAGGACATATGTCGAAGTCGGTTCAACTCATCAAAGATCATGACGTCAAGTGGATTGATCTGCGCTTCACTGACACCAAAGGCACTCAACATCACGTGACCATGCCGGCCCGCGATGCACTGGACGACGATTTCTTTGAAATCGGCAAGATGTTCGACGGTTCCTCCATCTCCGGCTGGAAGGGCATCGAAGCCTCCGACATGATCCTGATGCCGGACGACGAAACCGCCGTCCTGGACCCGTTCACCGAAGAGCCGACCCTGATTCTGGTCTGCGACATCATCGAACCTTCGACCATGCAAGGCTATGACCGCGACCCTCGCGCCATCGCCCACCGCGCCGAGGAATACCTGAAGTCCACCGGCATCGGCGACACTGCATTCTTCGGCCCTGAGCCTGAGTTCTTCATCTTCGACTCGGTCAAATTCAAGTCCGACATCTCCGGCTCCATGTTCAAGATCTTCTCCGAACAAGGCTCCTGGATGTCCGACCAGGACGTGGAAGGCGGCAACAAAGGCCACCGTCCAGGCGTGAAAGGCGGCTACTTCCCGGTTCCACCGTTCGACTTCGACCATGAAATCCGTACCTCCATGTGCAACGCACTGGAAGAAATGGGCCAGACCGTCGAAGTTCACCACCACGAAGTGGCAACTGCCGGCCAGAACGAAATCGGCGTGAAATTCAACACGCTGGTCAAGAAGGCTGACGAAGTGCAGACCCTGAAGTATGTCGTGCACAACGTTGCCGACGCTTACGGTCGCACCGCGACATTCATGCCCAAGCCACTGTATGGCGACAACGGTTCGGGCATGCACGTCCACGTGTCGATCTCCAAGGACGGCAAGAACACCTTCGCTGGCGAAGGCTATGCCGGGCTGTCGGACACCGCCCTGTACTTCATCGGCGGCATCATCAAGCACGGTAAGGCGCTGAACGGCTTCACCAACCCGTCGACCAACTCCTACAAGCGTCTGGTCCCAGGCTTCGAAGCGCCGGTAATGCTGGCCTACTCGGCTCGCAACCGTTCCGCCTCGATCCGTATTCCTTACGTGAACAGCCCTAAAGCCCGCCGTATCGAAGCGCGCTTCCCGGATCCGGCTGCCAACCCGTACCTGGCCTTCGCTGCACTGATGATGGCCGGCCTGGACGGTATCCAGAACAAGATCCACCCTGGCGATGCCGCCGACAAGAACCTGTATGACCTGCCGCCTGAAGAGGCCAAGGAAATCCCACAGGTTTGCGGCAGCCTGAAAGAAGCCCTGGAAGAGCTGGACAAGGGCCGTGCGTTCCTGACCAAGGGCGGCGTATTCAGCGATGACTTCATCGACGCTTACATCGCACTGAAAAGCGAAGAAGAAATCAAGGTCCGTACCTTCGTACACCCACTGGAATATGAGCTGTACTACAGCTGCTGATCCGGTAGCGTCGCCCCACGCGGCGTGTATCAAGAGAGGCCTCCTTCGGGAGGCCTTTTTTGTGGGCGCGATATACGTGCATCATGCCTCACCCACCGATAACGAGAGACCGTCCATGACTTTGCGCTTCAAGCTCTGCCTTGCCCTCTCAACCGCGCTGATGGCCACTGCCGCCGAAGCCAGCCCGGCCCCCGAGGCCCTTACCCCGCTGCTTAACGCCATTGGCGAACGTATCGCCCTTGCCAACCAGGTGGCGCTGAGCAAATGGGACAGTCAAAAGCCGGTGGAAGACCGCCAGCGCGAGCGTGAAGTGATTGCCGCCGCGGTGGCTCAGGCACCGGCCTACAAGCTGACGGGCGAAACCGTGGAAGCTTTTTTCGCCGCCCAGATAGAAGCCAACAAAATGGTGCAATACATCGAGCTGTCCGACTGGGCCCTGGAAGGCAAAGCGCCGGACCTGCCACGCCCGGACCTGGTGGGCGAGATCCGCCCGCAACTTGATCGATTGCAGAAACGCCTGTTGCAACAACTCGCCGACTTCGCCCCCTACCGCACCGACCCGCAGTGCCCGCAATGGCTGGCCCGCGCCACTCACAAAAACAAGCAGCATCCGATCCACCGACTGGCCCTGATCCGCGCGACCGGGGGGTTGTGCGTGGTCAAAAACTAGGCAAACACACATTCTCTTGCGGGAGCGAGCCTGCTCGCGATAGCGGTGTGTCAGCCAGCAAGGATGTTGGAGGTGATGGCCTCATCGCGAGCAAGCTCGCTCCCACGGTGGTTTTGTGTCGGACCCAGCTTTTGTGAGCACCACAGCCCATGTGGGAGCGAGCCTGCTCGCGATGGCGTCGGGTCAGCCAGTACTGATGTTGACTGACGAACCGCTATCGCGAGCAGGCTCGCTCCCACAAGGTACTTCAGCGTTCGGATTGGGCCAACCGCCCTCCCTGGCCTATGCTGCAACCCAACACTTTCAATTCTCGGTCGATTTTATGGGGCGTGTTTTTCCAGGAATGCTATTGCTGCTTTCACTACCTGTGGCGGCGCAGATCTACAAATACACCGACGCCAACGGCAACACTGCCTACAGCAACCAGCCGCCCCAGGGCGTGCCGGCCCAGACGGTGGAGCTGCCGCCGCTCAATAGCATCGAGCACCAGCCCCCCGCCGACCAGGGCACACCCGCCCCGTCACCCAACCCCGACGAAACGCCTGACGCCTATCAAACCCTGGCGCTGACGGACATCCCCACCGAAGAGGCCCTGCGCGCCAACAACGGAACCTTCACCGTCGGCGTGCGGGCCCAACCGCGCCTGCGAAGCCCGCATCTGTTCCGCCTGTTGCTGGATGGCCAGCCCTACGGCCAGCCGACGAATGTGCCGCGCCTGCAATTGGTGAACATTGACCGTGGCGAGCACAGCCTGGCGGTGCAGGTGATCGATGGCGACACGCTGGTGCAGCAGAGCGAAACCGTCACCTTCACCGTACAGCGGGTGCACCGGCCGTGAACCGTTGGCTGCTCGCCCTGGGCCTGTCGCTGGCCGCGTTACCGGCACTGGCGCAGGTCTATACCTATATCGACGCCCAAGGCAATCGCGTCTTCACCGACCAGCCGCGCCCCGGCAATGCAAAGAAAATCCAGCTGTCGCCGGGCAACCGCATGCCGCCCCCGCCCATAGGCGACATCGCGGCGCCTGCGCCTGAAGAAGCGCCGAAACCCCAATTTCATTACGAAATGCTCAGGCTCCTGATTCCCGAGCCGGACGCCACGATCCGCAGCACCGCCGGCGAGCTGATCGTCACCGCGACCAGCGAACCGGGCCTGAAAAGAGGTCACCGCTACCGCCTGCTGCTTGATGGCCAACCCATCGGCGAAGCGGGGCCAAGCCCGGTGTTCGCCCTGAGCAACATCGATCGCGGCACCCATCACCTGTCCGTGGAAATCCTCGACGAGCAAGGCCGCACCGTCGAGCGCACCGCCAACCAACCGTTCCACATGCAACGCATGTCCCTGGCGCAAAAGCGCCGTATCAAGCCCTGCGCCACGACCGATTACGGCCAGCGTCCCGAATGCCCTCTTGCCGAGAAACCGGAAGAAGAAGACGTGAGCATCCTGCCCTTTTTCTGATTTGCCCCATTGTCGCGCACTATAGTGGTGCAATCATTTGCACCCTACCCAGATTCCATCCCATTTTGGTTCGAAAGTACCCGGAGAAGCTGGCAGAAAGCCACGAAAACGGGCCCTTATAGTCTCGTTCGAGGCTCTAAACGCTTGTTTTTCGAGCCTTGGTTTGGTTTTTGCATTTTCCTGATACCAGCGCGTCATACGCGTGCCTGCTACGCTCCAAAAGAGGTCCTGATGACCATTAGCGACGCACTACACCGCTTGCTGCTCGACAATCTCACCACCGCGACCATCCTGCTCGACGCCCAGCTGCGCCTCGAGTACATGAACCCGGCGGCCGAGATGCTGCTGGCCGTCAGCGGCCAGCGCAGCCACGGGCAGTTCATCAGCGAGCTATTCACCGAATCCGCCGAGGCGCTCAATTCCCTGCGCCAGGCAGTGGAGCAAGCGCATCCGTTCACCAAGCGCGAAGCGATGCTCACCGCCCTGACCGGCCAGACCCTGACCGTGGACTACGCAGTGACGCCGATCCTGAACAACGGCACCACCCTGCTGCTGTTGGAAGTCCATCCTCGTGATCGCCTGCTGCGCATCACCAAGGAAGAGGCGCAACTGTCCAAGCAGGAAACCAGCAAGATGCTGGTGCGTGGCCTGGCCCATGAGATCAAGAACCCCCTCGGTGGAATTCGCGGTGCGGCGCAGTTGCTCGCCCGCGAACTGCCGGAAGAAAGCCTCAAGGACTACACCAACGTCATCATCGAAGAAGCCGACCGCCTGCGAAACCTGGTGGACCGCATGCTCGGCTCGAACAAACTGCCGTCCCTGGCGCTGTGCAATGTCCATGAGGTACTGGAACGGGTGAGCAGCCTGGTAGAAGCGGAAAGCCAGGGCTGCATCACCCTGGTGCGCGACTATGACCCAAGCATCCCCGACGTATTGATCGACCGCGAACAGATGATCCAGGCGGTGCTCAATATCGTGCGTAATGCGATGCAGGCCATCAGCACCCAGAACGAACTGCGCCTGGGCCGCATCAGCCTGCGCACACGGGCCATGCGCCAGTTCACCATCGGCCATGTGCGTCATCGCCTGGTGACCAAGATCGAAATCACCGACAACGGCCCCGGCATTCCGACCGAACTTCAGGAAACCATCTTTTTTCCCATGGTCAGCGGCCGCCCGGACGGTACCGGGCTGGGCCTGGCCATTACCCAGAACATCATCAGTCAGCACCAGGGCTTGATCGAGTGTGAAAGCCACCCCGGCCACACCACCTTCTCGATCTTCCTGCCACTGGAACAAGGAGCCACATCGACATGAGCCGTAGTGAAACCGTGTGGATCGTCGATGACGACCGTTCTATCCGTTGGGTCCTGGAAAAAGCCTTGCAACAGGAAGGCATGACCACCCAGAGCTTCGACAGCGCCGACGGGGTGATGAGCCGCCTGGCCCGTCAGCAACCGGACGTCATCATCTCCGATATCCGCATGCCGGGCGCCAGTGGCCTGGACCTGCTGGCGCGGATTCGCGAACAGCACCCACGGCTGCCGGTGATCATCATGACCGCCCACTCGGACCTGGACAGCGCCGTCGCGTCGTACCAGGGCGGGGCTTTCGAATACCTGCCCAAGCCGTTCGATGTCGATGAAGCGGTGTCGCTGGTCAAGCGCGCCAATCAGCACGCCCAGGAGCAACAGGGCATGGAGGAGGTGCCGGCCCTGGCCCGCACCCCGGAAATCATCGGCGAAGCGCCGGCCATGCAGGAAGTGTTTCGCGCCATCGGGCGCCTGAGCCACTCCAACATCACTGTGCTGATCAACGGCGAGTCGGGCACCGGTAAAGAACTGGTGGCCCATGCCCTGCACCGCCACAGCCCACGGGCAGCCTCACCGTTCATTGCGCTGAACATGGCGGCGATTCCCAAGGATTTGATGGAGTCCGAGCTGTTCGGCCACGAAAAGGGCGCGTTCACCGGGGCCGCCAATCTGCGCCGCGGACGCTTCGAGCAGGCGGACGGCGGCACCTTGTTCCTCGATGAAATCGGCGACATGCCGGCCGACACCCAGACTCGCCTGCTGCGGGTGCTGGCGGACGGCGAGTTCTACCGAGTGGGCGGGCATACGCCAGTCAAGGTCGATGTGCGCATCATCGCCGCGACCCACCAGAACCTGGAAACGCTGGTCCACGCCGGGAAATTCCGTGAGGACCTGTTCCATCGCCTGAACGTGATCCGCATCCACATCCCGCGCCTTGCAGATCGCCGGGAAGACATCCCAACCCTGGCCCGGCACTTCCTGAGCCGCGCGGCACAGGAACTGGCGGTGGAACCCAAGCTGCTCAAGGGCGAAACCGAGGAATACCTCAAGAATCTGCCATGGCCCGGCAACGTCCGGCAGTTGGAGAATACCTGCCGCTGGATCACGGTCATGGCTTCGGGCCGTGAAGTACACATCAGCGACCTGCCGCCGGAATTACTGAGCCTGCCGCAGGATTCGGCACCGGTGACCAACTGGGAACAAGCCCTGCGCCAATGGGCCGACCAGGCCCTGGCTCGCGGCCAGTCGAACCTGCTGGACAGCGCCGTCCCGAGTTTCGAGCGGATCATGATCGAAACCGCCCTCAAACACACCGCCGGTCGCCGCCGCGATGCCGCCGTGCTGCTGGGCTGGGGCCGCAACACCTTGACCCGCAAGATCAAGGAACTGGGGATGAAGGTTGATGGCGGGGATGATGATGAAGGGGATGAGGGCTAACGGAGCCTGAGTTCTCGTCTACCTTGAAGGCCAATCACGAGCAGGCTCGCTCCCACAGGGGGGGCCGTGGTTGATCTCGAGTTTCGACTCAGCACAAATCCAACGTGGCGAGGGAGCTTGCTCCCGCTGGCCTGCGAAGCAGGCCCCTGCATTTCTCCCGGCAAATCGCATGACCCGATCTTGCGATTGCTGCGCAGCCGAGCGGGAGCAAGCTCCCTCGCCACGGGCTTTGGGTTGCCTGGAGTGACGCCATCGTCTGATCGCCGCCCGGAGCAGGCTCGCTCCCACAATCAAAAACTCCTTCGCGATATCCCTGTGCACCGTTTCAATGCACCACGAACCGCAACCGCGCGTGCCCTGGCAACCCAAAACAATCGCCCCACCTCAAAAAATCCTATCCACAAAAACGCGAAAGCCCCGCAATCCGGGGCCTTTGGCCTCCATCAGTAAAATTCCGTGACAAACCATTTAAACCTGGCACGCCCCCTGCAACAACCCCATCACTACCCAGTTTCGGGGACCTTGGTACAGGCAGGCCGGGGATTCCCCATTTTATCCGGGCTCATCGAGCCCAGCGTTTTGGGGGCCTTGATACAGGCAGGTCAAGGTTTCCCTTCTTTACACCCAGGGCTGTGCGCAAGCCGCGAGCCCTTCCGTTTCGGGAACCTTGGTACAGGCAGGCCGGGGATTCCCTCTTTTATTGCTCCTGGAGACGGACCTCCAGCCGCCAGCGGTCATCCACCTCGCTGCCGGCCCAGTCCCCCCGCAACGGACGCGCCGCCACCAGCGTCAGCAACAACCCCTTGTCACTCAATCGCACGCGCCAATTGACATCCTTGCCGTCGAGCTTGAACCGGCCCTTCTGCGCCCGCCCCTCGGCATCGAACAACAGCGCAACCGAACCGTCGATGATTTCGCCATGCAACTTGGGTTCGTCGTTGAACCAGGCCACCAGCTTCCCGTCGCTCACCTCGATCTTTTGCAATTCGACCGGTTCAGGCGTGGTCAGGCGCCCGATCATCAGCCCGACCATCATGCCGAATATCGCCAGGGAACCCATCACCCGAAGCATTAGCTTCGAACGTTGATAGGTTTGCGGCGTAGAATGCCGCTCATCTTTATCTTCGGAGCCGTGCATGTTTCACGTCATCCTTTTTCAACCGGAAATTCCGCCGAATACCGGCAATGTCATCAGGCTGTGCGCCAACAGTGGCTGCCACCTGCATCTGATCGAGCCGCTGGGCTTTGAAATGGACGACAAGCGCCTGCGCCGTGCCGGACTCGACTACCATGAGTATGCCACCTTGCAGCGTCACGCCGACTTGGCCAGTTGTCTGGAAAGCCTGGAGCATCCACGCCTGTTCGCCTTCACCACCAAGGGTTCGCGGCCCTTCCATGACGCCCGGTTCGTGGCCGGCGATGCCTTCCTGTTCGGGCCCGAAAGCCGTGGCCTGCCCGCCGATGTACTCGACGCCCTGCCATCGGACCAGCGCCTGCGCCTGCCGATGCGCGAAGGCTGTCGCAGCCTGAACCTGTCCAACACCGTAGCGGTGGCGGTCTATGAGGCCTGGCGGCAGAATGGCTTCGCTTGAGGCTCAGCCTGCCAGAAACACCTGTGGGAGCGAGCTTGCTCGCGATAACGCTGGGTCAGTCAATGTTACTGCTGACTGATACACCGCTATCGCGAGCAAGCTCGCTCCCACAAGTTTTGTACCTCGCGAACAGAAGCGACGTTGCTTACTGAACGGTCGCGCCGCCTTCCTGCTGCAGGCGCTGCAGTTCCTGGGCGTACAGAGCGTCGAAGTTCACCGGCGCCAGCATCAGGGCCGGGAACGAGCCGCGGGTGACCAGGCTGTCCAGGGCTTCGCGGGCATAAGGGAACAGGATGTTCGGGCAGAACGCGCCCAGGGTATGGCTCATCGAAGCGGCATCGAGGTTCTTGATCAGGAAGATACCGGCCTGCTGCACTTCAGCGATGAACGCCACTTCTTCACCGTTTTTCACGGTCACCGACAGGGTCAGCACCACTTCGTGGAAGTCCTCTTCCAGGGCTTTCTGACGGGTGTTCAGGTCCAGGCCTACGCTCGGCTCCCACTGCTGGCGAAAGATCGCCGGGCTTTTCGGGGCTTCGAAGGACAGGTCACGTACATAAATGCGCTGCAAGGAGAATTGCGGTGCGGCTTCTTCTTCGCTGGCAGCTGTGTTCTGTTGGTCAGTCATCGCAGATCCTTCTTACTTTCAGGTTCTATTAATGGGGGATTCAGGCCTTGAGCATCGCGTCGAGCTTGCCGGCGCGCTCCAGGGCGAACAGATCATCGCAACCGCCCACATGGGTGTCGCCGATCCAAATCTGCGGCACGGAGGTGCGTCCGGCCTTGCGGGTCATTTCGGCTCGCAGTTGCGGCTTGCCGTCGACCTTGATTTCTTCGAAAGCCACGCCTTTGTTCTGGAGCAGGAACTTGGCCCGGGAACAATAGGGGCAGTAATCGCTGGAATAGACAACGACGTGGGTCATCTCACTTCACCAGGGGCAGGTTGTCGGCTTTCCAGCTGGCAACGCCACCGGACAGTTTGGCGGCGGTGAAACCGGACTTCATCAGCTCTCGGGCATGGGTGCCGGCGTGCTGGCCTTGGGCGTCCACCAGGATCAGTGTCTTGGCCTTGTGCTTTTCCAGCTCGCCGATGCGCGCCATCAGTTTGTCCTGGGGAATGTTCACCGCACCGACGATGTGACCGGTGGCGTATTCCTTGCTCGGGCGGATATCCACCACCACGCCGGCGTCCTTGTTGACCAGCGCCGTCAGCTCGCCCGTGCTCAGGCTGCGGCCGCCGCCCTGCATCGTATGGGCAATCAGCAACGCCAGCAGTACGACGAAGATACCAACGAGAATGTAGTGGTTAGTGGCAAATTGAATCAGGTGAGCAACCATCGAAGGAGGTTCCAGGGCGTTAAAATGTCGGCCAGTATACACAGCACGCAAGGCCGGCCAAACCCCGCCCGGCGGTGACGCCACCGGAACTTACCTTTAAACTGCCCGTCCCTTTTGCATCGTCTTCTTTCAAGCAGCCACGAGGATTCCATGACTACCACGCCTAAACCTTTGGTCCTGATGATTCTCGACGGCTTCGGCCACAGCGACAGCCACGAATCCAACGCCGTGTACGCAGCTCGAAAGCCGGTGCTGGACCGCCTCTGGGCCAGCGTGCCGAACGGCCTGATCTCCGGCAGCGGCATGGATGTCGGCCTGCCCGACGGGCAGATGGGCAACTCCGAAGTCGGTCACATGAACCTCGGCGCCGGCCGCGTGGTTTACCAGGACTTCACCCGCGTGACCAAAGCGATCCGCGACGGCGAGTTCTTCGAGAACCCGACCATCTGCGCCGCCGTCGACAAAGCCGTGGCCGCCGGCAAGGCCGTGCACTTCATGGGCCTGCTGTCCGACGGTGGCGTCCACAGCCACCAGGACCACCTGATCGCCATGGCCGAACTGGCCTCCAAGCGCGGCGCCGAGAAAATCTACCTGCACGCCTTCCTCGATGGCCGTGACACCCCGCCAAAAAGCGCCGCCTCGTCGATCGAGCTGCTGGACGCCACGTTCCAGGCCCTGGGCAAAGGTCGTATCGCCAGCATCGTCGGTCGCTACTACGCCATGGACCGCGACAACCGTTGGGACCGCGTCGCCCAAGCCTATAACCTGATCGTCGACGGCAACGCCGAATTCAGCGCGGCCACCGCCCAGGAAGGCTTGCAAGCGGCTTATGAGCGCGGTGAAAGCGACGAGTTCGTCAAGGCCACCACCATTGGCGAACCGGTCAAAGTCGAAGACGGCGACGCTGTGGTGTTCATGAACTTCCGTGCCGACCGCGCCCGCGAGCTCACCCGCGTTTTCGTCGAGGACGATTTCAAGGAATTCGACCGCGCCCGCCAGCCACAACTCGCCGGCTTCGTGATGCTGACCCAATACGCCGCCAGCATCCCCGCGCCATCGGCCTTTGCCGCCGGCAGCCTGGAAAACGTGCTGGGCGACTACCTGGCGAAAAACGGCAAGACTCAGTTGCGCATCGCCGAAACCGAGAAGTACGCCCACGTGACATTCTTTTTCTCGGGCGGTCGTGAGGAGCCCTTCCCTGGTGAAGAGCGCATCCTGATTCCTTCGCCGAAAGTCGCCACCTACGACCTGCAACCGGAGATGAGCGCGCCGGAAGTGACCGACCGCATCGTCGACGCCATTGAAAACCAGCGCTACGACGTGATCGTCGTCAACTACGCCAACGGAGACATGGTCGGCCACAGCGGCGTGTTCGAAGCGGCGGTCAAGGCCGTGGAATGCCTGGACACCTGCGTAGGGCGCATCGTCGATGCCCTGGAAAAGGTCGGCGGCGAAGCGCTGATCACCGCCGACCACGGCAACGTCGAGCAGATGTCCGATGAATCCACCGGCCAGGCCCACACCGCCCACACCACCGAGCCGGTGCCGTTCATCTATGTGGGCAAGCGTGACTTCAAGGTCCGCGAAGGCGGCGTGCTGGCGGACGTGGCGCCGACCATGCTGATGCTGCTGGGGATGGAAAAACCGGCGCAGATGACCGGGACTTCGATTCTGGTCTGATCAATACATAGTCTCCGAGCATTGGCTTGTCGTGGCGAGGGAGCTTGCTCCCGCTCGGCTGCGAAGCAGTCGTAAACCGGCGGGTGCGGTGTCTGATCCTCCGCATTTGGCAGGTTTTGGGGCCGTCTCGCGGCCCAGCGGGAGCAAGCTCCCTCGCCACGGGTTTGTCATTGCCTTGAGTGAACAGCAAACCCGCTCCCGCATTGGTTTTGGGGTGTTTTGCCGGCCAGTTATCACACAGCCCCAAATGGGCGTTTTTTTTGCAGCGTCGGGCGGGCATACTAGGCCGTCCCTTACCCTGGTGTCGCCCGCCTCTATGCTTCGCGTCCTGATAGCCCTTGCTCTGACCTGCCTGCTCCAACCGGCCTTCGCTGACGAGCGCGCGCAAACCCAACAGCAGTTGGACGCTACGCGTCAGGACATTGCCGAACTGAAGAAACTGCTGAGCAAGTTGCAGGAAGAGAAATCCAGCGTGCAGAAAGACCTGCGCGGCACCGAGACCGAGATGGGCAAGCTGGAGAAACAGGTCGAGGCCCTGCAGAAAGAACTGAAGAAAAGCGAATCCGAGCTGCAGCGACTCGATGGCGAGAAAAAAAAACTCCAGAGCGCGCGCACTGAACAGCAGCACCTGATCGCCATCCAGGCCCGCGCGGCCTACCAGAGCGGCCGCCAGGAATATCTCAAGCTGCTGCTCAACCAGCAGAACCCCGAGAAATTCGCCCGCACCCTCACCTACTACGATTACCTGAGCCAGGCCCGCCTGGAGCAACTCAAGAATTTCAACGAAACCCTGCGCCAGCTGGCGAATGTCGAAAAAGACATCGAATTGCAGCAAGCCCAACTGCTCGTGCAGAAAAGCAGCCTCGACACCCAGCGCGACGAACTGGAAAAGGTGCGCAAGGAACGTCAGGTGGCCCTGGCCAAGCTCAACGACGACGTGAAGGCCCGCGACAGCAAGCTCAAGGCCCGCGAGCAGGACCAGGCCGAGCTGGCCAATGTCTTGAAAACCATCGAAGAAACCCTGGCCCGCCAGGCTCGCGAGGCAGAAGAAGCGCGCCAGAAAGCGCTGATCGCCCAGCAGGAAGCCGAAAAAAAGCGTTTGCGTGAAGCCCAGGCCGAAGCCGACGCTGACGACGCGCCGCGCAAACCGGCCAGATCCACGCCCGGCGCGCTGGTTTCCAGTGATGGCGAAACCTTTGGCGGTGCATTTGCTTCGGCCCGGGGAAAACTTCCATGGCCGGTCAATGGTCGATTACTGGCACGCTTCGGTGAAACCCGTGGCGACGACACCCGCACCAAGTGGGACGGCGTGATGATCAGCGCCTCCGCCGGCAGCCAGGTCCATGCCGTACACGGCGGGCGTGTGGTATTCGCCGACTGGCTGCGGGGTGCCGGTTTGCTGGTCATCCTCGATCATGGCAACGGTTACTTGAGCCTGTACGGCCACAACCAGACGCTGCTCAAGTCAGCGGGCGACGTGGTCAAGGCCGGTGAGTCCATTTCCACGGTCGGCAACAGTGGCGGGCAGGACACGCCAGCGCTGTATTTCGCTATTCGTCAGCAGGGTCGCCCCAGCGACCCGGCCCAATGGTGTCGTGCGCAAGGATAAGCGCGCCCATCCACTTCAGGAGTTCGTTCGACATGCTGCATTTGTCCCGCCTCACCTCGCTGGCCCTGACGATCGCCCTGGTGATCGGTGCGCCCCTGACTTTCGCCGCCGAAGCGGCACCGTCGGCGCCCGCCGCATCGGCCGCCACCACCAAGGCACCGCTGCCGCTGGACGAGCTGCGCACCTTCGCCGAGGTCATGGACCGGATCAAGGCCGCCTACGTCGAACCGGTGGATGACAAGATGCTGCTGGAGAACGCCATCAAGGGCATGCTCAGCAACCTCGATCCGCACTCGGCCTACCTGGGGCCGGAAGACTTCGCCGAGTTGCAGGAAAGCACCAGCGGTGAATTCGGTGGCCTGGGCATCGAGGTCGGCAGCGAAGACGGCTTCGTCAAAGTGGTATCGCCGATCGACGACACACCTGCCTCCAAGGCCGGCATCCAGGCCGGTGATTTCATCGTCAAGATCAACGGCCAGCCGACGCGCGGCCAGAGCATGACCGAAGCCGTGGACAAGATGCGCGGCAAGATCGGCCAGAAAATCACCCTGACCCTGGTGCGCGACGGCGGCACGCCGTTCGACGTGACCCTGACCCGGGCGGTCATCCAGGTCAAGAGCGTGAAGAGTCAGTTGCTGGAATCGGGCTACGGCTACATCCGCATCACCCAGTTCCAGGTCAAGACCGGCGAAGAAGTCGCCAAGGCCCTGGCCAAGCTGCGCAAGGACAACGGCAAGAAACTCAACGGTCTGGTCCTGGACCTGCGCAACAACCCCGGCGGCGTGCTGCAATCGGCCGTGGAGGTGGTGGACCACTTCATCACCAAAGGCCTGATCGTCTACACCAAGGGCCGCATCGCCAACTCCGAGTTGCGCTTCTCGGCCACCGGCAACGACCTGAGCGAAGCCGTGCCACTGGTAGTGCTGATCAACGGCGGCAGCGCCTCGGCCTCGGAAATCGTCGCCGGCGCCTTGCAGGATCAGAAACGCGGCGTGGTCATGGGCACTACCAGCTTCGGCAAAGGCTCGGTGCAGACCGTATTGCCGCTGAACAATGACCGCGCGCTGAAGATCACCACTGCGCTGTACTTCACGCCTAACGGCCGCTCCATCCAGGCCCAGGGCATCGTCCCGGACATCGAGGTGCGCAAGGCCAAGATCACCAACGAGCAGGACAGCGAATACTTCAAGGAAGCCGACCTGCAAGGGCACCTGGGCAATGGCAACGGCGGCGCGGACAAGCCGAGCGGTTCCGGTGCCAAGGCCAAGCCGATGCCGCAGGATGACGACTACCAGTTGGCCCAGGCCCTGAGCCTGCTTAAAGGACTGAACATCACTTCCGGCCGCTGAGATGGGACTGCGGTTCCTCCTTGGCCTGTTGTGCTGTATCGCCGGCGCTGCCTTTGCGGCGCCCGCCCCTTCCTCCGTGTCACCGCACAAGGCTTACCTGAGCCTGATCATCGACGACCTGGGACAGAACCTGCCCCGGGATCGCCGGGTGCTGACGTTGCCCGGCCCGGTCACCGCGGCGATCATGCCCGATACACCCCACGCCGCCGAGTTTGCGCACGAAGCTCATCGCGCCGGCAAGATCGTCATGCTGCACATGCCGATGGACCCGGCCACCGGGCCTTTCGCCTGGCATCCGGAGCTGCCCCTCGAAGAACTGGGCAAGCGCCTCGACGCCGCGTTTGCCGCCGTGCCCTATACCAGCGGGATCAACAACCATATGGGCAGCCGCATGACCGCCCAGCCCCAGGCCATGGCGTGGCTGATGACGAACTTGCAACAACGGCACAAGTTCTTCGTCGACAGCCGCACCAGCGCCCAGACAGTCGCCGCCGCCGAGGCGCAGAAAATCGGCCTGGCGAGTGTGTCGCGGGATGTGTTTCTCGATGATGAACGCACGGAAGCCGCCATCGCCCACCAGCTCCAGACCGCCATCGACCTGGCTCGCCGTCAGGGCTCGGCGGTGATGATTGGCCATCCTTACCCACAGACCCTGGCGGTACTGGAACGCGAGCTGCCCCGGCTCAAGGCCCAGGGCATCGAATGGATCGACATCAAGTCGATGATCAGCCTGCGCAGCAACCGGGCGATGGTTGGGCATGGAAAAGATGGGGTTTATCGTTAGGGGCTTGGATCAAGACCGCGTTGCCTTCATCGCGAGCAGGCTCGCTCCCACAATGGTTCTGTGTCGAGCATAAGATTTGTGTTCACAGCAGATCCCCTGTGGGAGCGAGCCTGCTCCGGGCGGCGATCCGACGATAGGGCCAGACCGGCCGGCGGATCTCTCAGAGATACCGCGCCATGATCGCGTCCACCTCGCCTTCCTTGCGCAGCTCATCCAGAGCTTTCTGAAGCCGGGCAACCACGTCATCGGGCACGTCCTTGTTCAAGGCCAGGTACAGCTCGGCGCTGTTGAACCGCAACACAGTCTTGAGATCACTCACCCCTTCCTGGCGTGCCAGGTAGCGCCCGGCCGGGTCGCCGGTGGCCCACAGGTCGATCTGACCGTTGACCAGTTTCCTGGCGTTGTCCTGATCGCGCAACACGACAATGGGGTTCAACCCCTGCTTGCCGAGGGTCTCGGCAATCGCATCGCCCTTGTAGGCACCGATCCTGTAGCGGCGCGCCTGTTCCAGCGAGTCGAGGGCGATCGTGCTGTCAGCCTTGGCGAGCATGACCCAGTCGTCCGGTCCGATGGGGCCGACCCATTTGAAGAGTTTTTCCCGCTCCGGCAACCGGGCCATGACAAACACCCCGTAGCCGGGTTTTTCCAGGGCGAGCTTGTAGATCCGCTCCCAAGGGAAACGCAGCGTCAGGCTGTAGGTGATGTCGGCGCGCTTGAACATCTCGCGGACGATGTCCACGGCGATGCCATGGATGTTCTCGTCCTGGGCGAAGTTCTTGCCGTTCTTCGCCATGTTGTAAGGCGGGAAGTTTTCCGTCAGCAGCACCAATGACGTATCGGCGGCGCGGGTGGGGCCTGCGAGCAGCAACGTGGCGCCGGCCAGGGCAAGAACAAAGCGTTTGAGCATGTATAGTGGCCTGTGTGGCTAATTCGTGCACTCAAGTTCGGCGCCAGTGCTCGCCAAGCTGCGTTGCCATTCATCGCCGTAGCTGAGCTACGACTCGTCATGGCGCCTTGCCTGGCAAGTCCTGGCACTCGAACTTGAGCACCCGAATTAACCGTACAGGCCACTAGCTACCGCAATCCATGGTGGACCCAAGAGTGCCTTGGGCCCGCCATGGTGTCCAGCGGTCAGCGAATGCAGATACCGCGTTGCGCCATGTAGGCCTTGGCCTCGGGCACGGTGTATTCGCCAAAGTGGAAGATGCTCGCCGCCAGCACCGCGCTGGCATGGCCTTCGAGAATACCGTCAGCCAGGTGCTGCAGGTTGCCGACGCCACCGGAGGCGATCACCGGAATACCCAACGCATCGCTGATGGCGCGGGTCACGCCCAGGTCGAAGCCGTTTTTCATGCCGTCCTGGTCCATGCTGGTCAACAGGATTTCCCCGGCGCCCAGGCCTTCCATCTTCTTCGCCCACTCCACGGCATCGAGACCCGTGGGTTTGCGACCACCATGGGTGAAGATCTCCCAGCGTGGAGTTTCGCCCGGGCCGGACACTTTCTTCGCATCGATGGCGACCACGATGCATTGCGAGCCGAACCGCTGGGCCGCCTCACCGACGAACTCCGGGTTGAACACCGCGGCGGTGTTGATCGACACCTTGTCCGCGCCGGCGTTGAGCAGGTTGCGGATGTCCTGGACAGTGCGCACGCCACCGCCCACGGTCAGCGGGATGAACACCTGGCTGGCCATGCGCTCGACGGTGTGCAGCGTGGTGTCGCGGCCGTCGACGCTGGCCGTGATGTCGAGGAAAGTAATCTCGTCCGCACCCTGCTCGTCGTAGCGACGGGCGATTTCCACCGGGTCGCCGGCGTCACGGATGTTCTCGAACTTGACGCCCTTGACCACCCGGCCGTTGTCCACGTCCAGGCAAGGGATGATGCGTTTGGCCAGCGCCATGGTCAGTCCTCAGCCTTTGTAGGAATCGCAGAAGGCCTGGGCCTCGGCGACATCCAGGGTGCCTTCGTAGATCGCGCGACCGGTGATCGCGCCGATGATACCCGGCGCCTTGGCGTCGAGCAGTGCCTTGATGTCGCCCAGGTTGTGGATGCCACCGGAGGCGATGACCCGGATCTTCGTGGCAGCGGCCAGGGCGGCGGTGAACGGCACGTTGCAGCCCTGCATCATGCCGTCCTTGGCGATGTCGGTGTAGACGATGGCGGACACGCCGTCGGCCTCGAAGCGCTTGGCCAGGTCGATCACCTGCACGCTGCTGACTTCAGCCCAGCCGTCGGTGGCGACGAAACCGTCCTTAGCGTCCAGGCCAACGATGACCTTGCCCGGGAAGGCGCGGCAGGCCTCGGCGACGAACTCAGGCTCTTTCACGGCCTTGGTGCCGATGATCACGTAGCTCACACCGGCCTTGACGTAGTGCTCGATGGTTTCCAGCGAGCGAATGCCGCCGCCGATCTGGATCGGCAGGTTCGGATAGCGCTTGGCAATGGCGGTGACCACTTCACCGTTCACCGGCTGGCCTTCGAAAGCGCCGTTCAGGTCCACCAGATGCAGGCGACGGCAACCGCCCTCCACCCACTTGGCGGCCATGCTCACCGGATCGTCGGAGAACACCGTGGAGTCTTCCATCCGGCCCTGGCGCAGACGGACGCAAGCGCCGTCCTTGAGATCGATAGCGGGGATAATCAGCATGCTTTTTCCTTCGTCAAAAGAGCCACAAGCTGCGAGCCACAAGCTGCAAGCATGCGTTTATGTTTCTCTCTTGCAGCTTGAAGCTTGAAGCTTTCAACTGCTTTTTTCGAGCGCCCACAGGTCGCTTTCGATGCTTTCGAACCTTTCCTTAAGGTGCGCCTGCACGTCGAAAATCGCCCTGTTGTAGTAGTGCGGAGCTATTTCGCGGGTAAACAGGTCAAGAATTTCCGCCGCTTCGAACGAACCCAGGTCCAGTTCGAAACGCTCCTCCATGAACCGCTGGATCTTGCGGTTCGCCTCACTTTCCTGCTCTGGCGTGAGGGTGACGATCGGCGGCTTCTTGCGGGCCATTACCAGCGACCGTCCCACGCCGCGAAGTTCTGCAGCAATTGCAGCCCGTGGGTGTGGCTCTTCTCGGGGTGGAACTGCACCGCGAAACGCGAGCCATCGGCCAGGGCGGCGGCGAAATCGACGCCATAGTGACCGCTGCCTACCACCTGTCGCGGGTTGCCGGCGGCGATGTAGTAGCTGTGCACGAAGTAGAAACGCGCCAGGTCCGGGATGTTGTGCCACAGCGGATGGTCTACTGCCTGCTTCACTTCGTTCCAGCCCATGTGCGGGACTTTCAGGTGCTCGCTGTCTTCGCGCAGATCCTTGCCGAAGAACTTCACCTGGCCTGGAAACATGCCAATGCAGTCGACACCGGTGTTCTCCTCGCTGCGCTCCAGCAAGGCTTGCATGCCTACGCAGATGCCGAGGAACGGGCGGTCCTGGCTGACTTCCTGCACCAGCGAGTCGAAGCCCAGGCGACGGATCTCGGCCATGCAATCGCGAATCGCACCGACGCCGGGGAATACCACCCGGTCAGCTTCGCGAATCACCTCGGCATCGCTGGTGATCAATACCTTGCCGGCGCCCACATGCTCGAGGGCCTTGGCCACCGAGTGCAGGTTGCCCATGCCGTAGTCGATAACTGCAACCGTCTGCATTACAGGACGCCTTTGGTGGAAGGCATCTGCCCGGCCATGCGGTCATCCAGCTCCACGGCCATGCGCAGTGCGCGGCCGAAAGCCTTGAACACGGTTTCTATCTGGTGGTGGGTGTTGTGCCCGCGCAGGTTATCGATGTGCAGGGTGACATTGGCGTGGTTGACGAAGCCCTGGAAGAATTCCTGGAACAGGTCCACGTCAAAGCCGCCCACGGTGGCGCGGGTGTACGGCACGTGCATTTGCAGGCCGGGACGACCGGAGAAGTCGATGACCACGCGCGACAGCGCTTCATCGAGCGGCACATAGGCATGACCGTAGCGACGGATGCCCTTCTTGTCGCCGATGGCCTGGGTGAAAGCCTGCCCCAGGGTAATCCCGACATCTTCCACGGTGTGGTGATCGTCGATATGCAGGTCGCCCTTGCTGACGATGTCCAGGTCGATCAGCCCGTGACGGGCGATCTGGTCCAGCATGTGCTCGAGAAAAGGCACGCCGATATCAAACCGGGCCTTTCCGGTGCCATCCAGGTTGATCGAGGCTTTGATCTGGGTTTCCAGAGTGTCGCGCTCGACAGACGCCTTACGTTCGGCCATCACCAGCTCCGCAAAATCATTGGGCGAAAAAGGCAGCCATTATAGGGGCGCGAGCGGCAAACAGAAACACGAACGGTGATATGACTGACGGGCTGGATGCCGCGCCGTCGGGGATAGACATGTCCATACAAGCAAATGGACACGCCCTAAAACAATGTGGGAGCGAGCCTGCTCGCGATAGCGGTGTGTCAGCCGACCAAGATGTCGACTGACACTGCCTCATCGCGAGCAGGCTCGCTCCCACAGGATTGCGCTGACCCGATGGGTCAGGGCGAACGGCTTAGTGGAACAACACCGCCGTTTTCTGCAAGGTCACCCACACACCCCACGCCAACGGAATACCCACCACCAGCCAGGCGGCAACCGCCAGCAGCTTGGTACCTGGTGCGGCTTTCCATTCCAGCGAGGTCGTGCTGTCGGCGCCTTTGTCGTGGCCCAGCGCCTGTTCGGCGGCCAGTTCGGCGTCAGTCATGAAGTACTTGTCGGCAACCGGGCGAACCATCAGGTTGCACAGGAAGCCCAGTACCAGCAGGCCGGCGAGGATGTACAGCGTGATGTCATAGGCCGCGGCGCGTTCGACGCCGATGCTCAGCTGATATTCACGCAGGTAGTTCACCAGCACCGGACCCAACACGCCCGCCGCGGCCCAGGCCGTCAACAGGCGACCGTGGATCGCGCCGACCATTTGCGTACCGAACAGGTCCGCCAGGTAGGCCGGCACAGTGGCGAAGCCGCCGCCGTACATCGACAGGATGATGCAGAACGCCGCCACGAACAGCGCGATGCTGCCCAGGTGGCCGAGGTTCGGGATCAGGGTGTACAGCGCAACGCCCAGGGCGAAGAACACGAAGTAAGTGTTTTTACGGCCCAGGTAGTCGGAGAACGACGCCCAGAAAAAACGGCCGCCGATGTTGAACAGGCTCAGCAGCCCGGTGAAACCGGCCGCGATGGCGGCGATCTGGCCCAGCTGGGTAGCGTCCAACTGGCCGAAAGGCAGGTCGTTACCGAGCAACTTGCCGCCGAACACTTCCTGCAACAGTGGCGAAGCCATGCCGATGATGCCGATACCGGCCGATACGTTCAGGCACAGCACCAGCCATACCAGACGGAATTGCGGGGTTTTCCAGGCAACGTTCACGTGAACGTGGCGATGGGTGATCATCGCGTTCGCGGCTTTCTTCGGTGCCGGCGTCCAGCCTTCTGGTTTCCAGCCGGTTGGCGGAACGCGGTACGACAAGGCACCGCCGATCATGAACACGAAGTAGATCGCGGCCATCACCAGGAAGCTCTGCCATACGCCCACGTCGGTTGGCGATGCGAAATGGCTCATCAGCGCCGCGGCCAGCGGAGCACCGACCATCGCGCCACCGCCGAAGCCCATGATCGCCATGCCGGTCGCCATGCCGCGCTTGTCCGGGAACCACTTGATCAGGGTCGACACCGGAGAGATGTAGCCCAGGCCCAGGCCGATACCACCGATTACCCCGGAACCGATCCACATCAGCCAGATCTGGTGGGTATAGACGCCCAGCGCGGAAATCAGCAGGCCACCGCACCAGCACAATGCCGATACGACACCAGCCTTGCGCGGCCCGGCGTGTTCCAGCCAGCCACCCCAGATGGCTGCCGAGCAGCCCAGGAAAATGAAGAACAGCGTGTAGATCCAGCCAAGCATCGAGATCGGCCAGTCACATTGGGACGAGAAGACTTGCGAGATGAAACTCATGTCCGGGGCGCAGGCCACCGGCTTGCTGATGCCCAAGGCTTTGGACAGTGGCAACCAGAACACCGAGAAGCCGTAGGCCATGCCGATGCAAAGGTGAATGGCCAGTGCCGCCGGTGGAACCAGCCAACGGTTGAAGCCGGGCTTGGCGATAATGCGTTCCTTGGAGAGGAACGCAGGCTGGTCGGCAATGCCGTCCGCCGTGATGCTCGTGCTCATTGTGTATCCCCCAGTTATTGGAATGGTTCGCCGGCACGCTTCACCCTCAGCCTTGATTGCACGCAGGCGGCTGTATTTTCTGGTGAAGCTCCATGTTGATGCGACATCAAGCCGCAGCAGGATGGACGAACTGGTAAAGGTTACCATTTGCTCGTGACAGAAAAACCAAAGTGATATCACCTTTTTCATGTCACCCGTCTTATCGCGCCATTGCTCGCTTTCTGTAGGGCGTGAACCGTTTATTTTTCCGGCACTCATATGCCCAGCCTGGACCTGAAGCCCCCGCAGTTCCTGTGGCGAGGGCGCTTGCTCCCGCTGGGTTGCGTAGCAGCCCCATTTTTGGGTGAGCGCTGCGCACTCCAGCGGGAGCAAGCTCCCTCGCCACAAGGTGCTGCGCTGACTTGCATCAGCGGGAAGGAACGATCAACCAACGCGCCAACAATTCGGGGCGTTATACTCCCAGGCTGATTTTTGAACTCAACCTACAAGGATTCGCCCATGAAAGCGTTCGGCAAAATCCTGGGTCTGGTACTTCTCGGGCTGTTGCTGATCATTGTGGCCCTGGGCTTTGCCCTGACCCACCTCTTCGATCCCAACGACTACAAGGAAGAGATCCGCCAGATAGCCCGCGACAAGGCCCACATCGAGCTGACCCTCAATGGCGATATCGGCTGGAGCCTGTTCCCCTGGCTGGGCCTGGAATTGCACGATGCCAGTGTGGCGACCCTGGCCAACCCGACCCAACCCTTCGCCGATCTGCAGATGCTGGGTCTGTCGGTGCGTGTGATTCCGTTGCTGCGCAAGCAAGTGCAGATGAGCGATGTGCGCGTCGAGGGCCTGAATCTGCGCCTCACCCACGACAAGAACGGCCACGGCAACTGGGAAGATATCGGCAAGGTGCCGGCCCCGGCGACAACCGCGAACACGCCGGCGACGGCCGAAACATCGACTCAGCCCGCCAGCGCCCCGGCGGAAAAACCGACCCAGCCGACCCGCCTGGACATCGACAGCCTCACCGTCAACAACGCCCGGGTCGAATACACCGACGAGCGGACCGGCAAGGTATTCACCGCCGAAAGCATCCAGTTGAGCACCGGCCCGGTCCATGACTCCACCAACATTCCGGTCACGCTCACGGCATTCCTGTCCAGCAATCAGCCGGCACTGCGCGTGCGCACCGAAGTCACCGGTGAACTGCGCTATGAACGCGCCTTGCAGCGCTACAAGTTCGAAGACCTGAAGCTGGCCGGCGAAGCCACGGGCGACCCGCTGCAGGGCAAGTCGGTGAACTTCGCCGCCCAAGGCCAGCTGCTCCTGGACAAAGCCGCGAACGTTGCCGAATGGACCGGTATCAAACTGTCATTCAACCAACTGCGGGCCCTGGGCGAACTGAAGGTCAATGATCTCGACAAGACGCCGCAGTTGAGCGGCGGCGTGTCGATCGCCCAGTTCGACCTGGCGAACTTCGTCGACAGCATCGGCCAGAAACTGCCGGCCATGGGCGAAGGCAGCCTGAGCAAGGTCGAGCTGGCCAGCCGTATTGCCGGTACACCGTCGAGTATCGAGCTCAACGACATCAACCTGAAAGTCGATGACAGCACGTTCAGCGGTCGTATTGCCGTCGAAGACTTCGCCAAGCAGTCCTTGCGTGCGCAGCTCAAGGTCGACACCTTCAATGTCGACCGCTACCTGCCGCCCAAGTCCGCCGAAGCCGACAGCTCCAAGGCCGCCCGCGAAGCCGAGGTCAGCAACACCGAAGCCAGTGCCATGGCCGGGGCCGGTACTACACCGCTGCCGAACGCGCCAACCCAAGGCGCGTGGAGCAATGACCGGCTGTTTCCCGTGGAACGCCTGAGCAAGCTGGACCTGGACGCCGACCTGAACTTCGGTCAATTGATCCTGGATAAACTGCCGATCCAGAACGCTGCGCTCAAGGCCACAGGCCTGGGTGGCCTGCTGACCCTGGAAAACCTGCGGGGCGATCTGTACAGCGGCAACTTCGAAGCCAAGGGCACCCTGGACGTGCGCCAGGCTACGCCACAGTTGAACCTGCAAACCCGCATCAACCGCGTGCCAGCGGAGAAGATCATCGAAAGCCAGGGCAAGAACCCGCCGGTCAAAGGGCTGGTCACGCTCAACAGCGCGGTGACCGCCAACGGCAACAGCCAGAAGGCTTTGATCGACAGCCTCAACGGCAACGCCGGGTTTGTCATCAACGATGGCGTGCTGCTCAATGCCAATCTCGAACAGCAACTGTGCAAAGGCATCGCCACGCTCAATCGCAAGACGCTGAGCGGCGAACCCCGGGGCAGGGACACGCCGTTCCAGCAACTCAACGGCAACCTCACGTTCCACAATGGCGTTGCCAACAACCCGGACCTGAAAGTCCGTATCCCCGGCATGACGGTCAATGGCAACGGCGACATCGACCTGCGGGTGCTGGGCATGGACTACCGCGTCGGCATCATCGTCGAGGGCGACAAGAGCGACATGCCTGACCCGGCCTGCCAGGTCAACGAACGCTACGTCGACATCGAATGGCCGTTGCGCTGCCGCGGCCCGTTGGAGCTGGGCGCCAAGGCCTGCCGCCTGGATAACGAAGGGATGGGCAAGGTCGCGGCGAAGCTGGCTGGCGAGCGCCTCAGTGACAAGATCGATGAAAAGCTCGGCGACAAGGTCAGCCCCGAGCTTAAAGACGCGCTCAAGGGGCTGTTCAAGCGATGAGAGCCGAGCAGTTTTCCGCCGCCGTCCTGGATTGGTTCGACCGCCATGGCCGGCATAACCTGCCTTGGCAGCAAGACATTACCCCATACCGGGTGTGGGTCTCCGAGATCATGTTGCAGCAGACCCAGGTCAGCACCGTGCTCAATTACTTCGATCGTTTCATGAGTGCGCTGCCGACCGTCCAGGCCCTGGCTGCCGCCCCGGAGGACGAGGTACTGCACCTGTGGACCGGGTTGGGCTACTACACCCGCGCGCGCAACCTGCAGAAAACCGCGCAGATCGTCGTTGAGCACTACGGCGGAGAATTTCCCCGGGATGTGGAAAAACTGACCGAGCTGCCCGGCATCGGCCTGTCCACTGCCGGCGCCATCGCCAGCATCAGCATGGGCCTGCGGGCGCCTATCCTCGACGGCAACGTCAAGCGGGTCCTGGCGCGCTTTACCGCCCAGGAAGGCTATCCGGGCGAACCCAAGGTGGCGAAGCAGCTGTGGGCCACCGCCGAGCGCTTCACCCCGCAGGACCGGGTCAACGCTTACACCCAAGCGATGATGGACCTGGGCGCCACGCTCTGCACTCGGAGCAAGCCCAGCTGCCTGCTCTGCCCGTTGAGAGCGGGCTGCGAAGCGCACCTGCTGGGCCTGGAAACCCGCTACCCGATTCCCAAGCCCCGCAAAGACGTGCCGAAAAAACGCACCTTGATGCCAATGCTGGCCAACCGTGAGGGCGCGATTCTGCTTTACCGCCGCCCGTCCACCGGGCTCTGGGGCGGGCTGTGGAGCCTGCCGGAACTCGATGACCTCGATGACTTGCAGCACCTGGCCTTGCAACATTCCCTGGAGTTGGGCAAACAACAGGAAATGCCAAGCCTGGTGCACACCTTCAGCCATTTCCAACTGGCCATCGAACCCTGGCTGGTCCAGGTCCGAGAAACCGGCCATCACGTGGCCGAGGCCGACTGGCTCTGGTATAACCTCGCCACCCCGCCGCGCCTGGGCCTTGCCGCTCCGGTCAAAACCTTGCTCGAACGCGCGGCCGCCGTATTGAACGCAGGAGAGTTGCAATGACCCGCACCATCATGTGCCGCAAGTACAAAGAAGAACTCGAAGGCCTGGAACGCTTGCCTTTCCCGGGCGCCAAGGGCCAGGACATCTACGACAATGTTTCGGCCAAGGCCTGGGGCGACTGGCAGAAACACCAGACCCTGCTGATCAACGAAAAACGCCTGAACATGATGAACGCCGAAGATCGCAAATACCTTCAGGGCGAGATGGAAAAGTTCTTTTCCGGCGAAGATTACGCCAAGGCCGAAGGCTACGTGCCGCCGTCCGAATAAGCTCTCCAGAGCGGGGGCGGAACGTAAGCGACGGTAATAATTAAATATTTTTTGATAACGTGCTTGACGCCCCCCCGAAAAACCCGTTTAATGCGCCCCGTTGCCCAGATAGCTCAGTCGGTAGAGCAGGGGATTGAAAATCCCCGTGTCGGCGGTTCGATTCCGTCTCTGGGCACCAAATACCGAAAACCCCGATCAAGCAATTGATCGGGGTTTTTTATTGGCTGGAGTTTCTTGAGCCCCATCGACTCGGCTACATTCATCCGTTGCAGCCTTCCCTCAAAGAGTCGACATGGACATCACCAACCTTCCCTTCGGCACCACCGACTGGTCAACCATCGAGCCCACCGAACACAAGGGCGTCACCGGCACCGCCTATTGGCGCACCCGGCAGTTCGGGAACATCCGGGTACGGATGGTGGAATATACAGCCGGTTATCTGGCCGACCACTGGTGCGTCAAAGGGCACATTCTGTTTTGCCTGACGGGCGAGCTGAATACCGAACTGGAGGACGGACGCCAGTTCGTGCTCAAGCCCGGCATGAGCTATCAGGTGGCCGACCATGCCGAGCCTCATCGATCGTCCACTTCGGTAGGCGCCACCCTGTTCGTGGTGGATTGAGATTCGAAGCGCCTGGTGTGAAGCTGTAGGATAGATCGCCTATTTTTTACCTCAGGGTCCTGGCCATGTCCTCGGCAAACAAACAGCAAAAACGAAACCAGCGCGCCAAGGCGAAAGCCAAGAACAACCGGATCCAACGCGCCGCTGCGCCGAATGACTTTCTCGACCCGAACGATGAGCGCATCGATCTGGAGACGGTGGATCTGTCAGACCTTTTCCAAGCCATGCGCGCTGCCGAAAACGTCAGCCAGCAAGCCATGTGCACGGTTTTCCTGGAGCACCCACTGCTGGCCCTGGTACTGGAACAGGAAGGCGAAGAAGAAGCCACCGACTTCATCTTCACCGCCTTGATCGAATATCGACGCATGACCACCGGTGTCGACGAACAAGCCGCCCTGGACTGGGTCGAGAGCCCACAATTCCAGGCCGATTACGTCGCCGCCTCCCAAGCCCTGGCGAACAGCTGAAGCTCAGACCCATCCCGTGGCGAGGGAGCTTGCTCCCGCTGGGCTGCGCAGCAGCCCCCTCTTTGGATGACGCCCCTCAGGGATACGTCCTACAACACAGGTTCTTCTGACTGGCCCCCCCTTCATCCCGGTCCTGCATGAACTTGCAATGATTCCTCCCAATCAATCAGCTTCGCCCTGCATCATCGAAATACACCTTGGAGCATCCTTTGGGTCCGCCCACCATCACGGCTGCCATTTCGATGACTCCGCTCCTGCCGCAAGACGACCCAAAACTCGCACCGCTGATCAACGAACTCGGTGAACTGATCCACCAGGCACGTCAGAAAGTCCTGCGCGCCGTCGATACCCTCCAAGTACAGACTTGCTGGCAGATTGGCCGGCACATCATCGAATTCGAACAGGGAGGCGCGGATCGGGCGACTTATGGCGCGCAACTGGTGCCGACGCTGGCGAAAGTGCTGACGGCGCGGTTTGGGAAGGGATTTGATGAACGTAACCTGCGCCACATGCGATATTTTTATCAAAAGTTTCCAATTTGGAACGCAGTGCGTACCGAATTGAGCTGGACCCATTACCGGACACTTTTGCGGGTAGAGAATGACAGTGCGCGCCATTGGTACATGAACGAGGTAGTCAGCCAGAACTGGTCCACCCGCGCCCTCGAACGCCAAATCAGCACCTTCTACTATGAACGCCTGCTGGCCAGTCGAGACCGGCCCGCCGTGGAAGAGGAAGCGATCGCCAATATCAAAGCGCTCAATCTTGGCCCACGAGACATCGTCAGGGACCCGGTGATTCTCGAATTCCTCGGGCTGCCCAATGCCGGCGTCCTGCAGGAAACCGATCTGGAGCAAGCCCTGATCGACCAACTACAAGGCTTCCTCCTTGAGCTGGGCAAGGGCTTTGCCTTCATTGCCCGCCAACAGCGCATCAGCACCGAAAGCAAGGACTTCTATCTCGACCTGGTGTTCTACAACTACCTGCTCAAATGCTTTGTGATTGTCGATCTCAAGCGCGGCGAACTGACTCACCAGGACATCGGGCAAATGGACATGTACGTGCGTCTCTACGACGACTTGAGACGCGGCCCCGACGACAAGCCCACCGTGGGCATCATCCTCTGTACCCTAAAAGACGAGTCAGTGGTGCGTTACTCCATATTGCAAGGTAACGAGCAACTGTTCGCCAGCGAGTACAAACTGGTGCTTCCCACTGAAGAAGAGCTGCGCCAGGAATTGGATCGTGAACGGGCACGCCTTGAGCAGGCAAACCCGGCGACTCGAGGGATAAACTCGATAATCGATAACAGCCCACCTGATGAATCTGTGTAAGATTGATGCGCTTTTTTCGGCAAAAACCCTCTGAGCGAGCTCTATCCTGCATGTCACCCGCCGCACCCCTGTCTTCCTTGATCCAAGCATTGCGGACTGAAACCGCTGAAATGCACGTCGCCTTGGAGAAGCGCCTGCCGTTTTTCTCCGAGCAATTGGATCTGGATCTGTACCGGCGTTTGATGGCGGCCTACTACGGTTTTTACCAGCCGCTGGAGCAACAGCTGCACGTCCGGGCGCTGATACCGACCGGGCTCGACCAGTCGCTGCGGATCAAGCTTCCGGTACTGCGGGACGACCTCAAGGCGTTGGGGCTGGATGAAGCGACTATCGACGCCCTGCCTGTTTGCCAGGCGCTGCCACGGATCGACTCCCGTGCCGCCGCGCTCGGCGTTTCCTACGTACTGGAAGGGGCGACACTCGGCGGGCAAGTCCTGCGGCGCAGGGTGGCCGAGCAACTGGGGCTGGATGCCTCCAGCGGCGCGGCGTTTCTTAATGTGTACGGCGAACTCACCGGGCGACGCTGGAAGGACTTTCTCCAATATCTGGACGACAGGAACCTGGGCGAAGCGCAAACGCTCGAAGTTACACGTGCCGCGAAGGCGACGTTTACCTATTTTGAACACTGGCTGGACAGCCAGGAGGTCCTGCTATGAACCCGGAAAACCAAGAAGCCTTCGAAGAGCTCCTGGCCAATTGCGCAAACGAGCCGATCCGCTTTCCCGGGGCCATCCAGCCTCACGGCGTGCTGTTGATGCTGTCGGAGCCCGACTTCCTGATCCGTCAGGTCAGCGCCAATGTATTGCAGTTGATGGGCCACGATCCCGACAGGCTGTTGGGCCAGAAGCTGGAGGCGCTGTTCGGTCCGGAACAGGCCGAGGCCATTCTTGTCGCCTGTCGCGCCACCCCGGAAAGCGACAAGGCGCCCCTGGCAGTCGTCGTGAACGCCCAGCGGTTCGACGCCCTGGTTCATCGCCATCAGGGCGCCCTGATCGTCGAGCTTGAACAACATCTGAGCGATTACCGTCCCGAAGGCGTTACCGGCGAAGCCAACCTGGGCCGCATGCTGCAACGCCTCCAGAGTGCGAAAACTCTCCAGGCGCTGTACGAAATCAGCGTACGGGAAATCCAGGCCATGACCGGCTACGACCGGGTGCTGATCTATCGCTTCGAAGAGGAAGGCCACGGACAGGTGATCGCCGAGGCCAGCGCGCCGTCGATGGAGCTGTACAAAGGTCTGTTCTTTCCGGCGTCGGACATTCCCGAGCAGGCCCGCGAGCTATACCGCACCAACTGGCTGCGGATCATTCCCAATGCCGACTATGCGCCAGTGCCGCTGATCCCCGAGCTGCGGCCCGACACTCAGGTGCCGCTGGACCTGAGCTTCTCCACCCTGCGCAGCGTCTCGCCCATCCACCGCCAATACATGAAGAATATGGGCGTGCTGTCTTCCATGAGCATTTCGCTGATGGAAGGTGAGCGGCTGTGGGGTCTGATCAGTTGCGGCAACCGCGAGCCGTTGCTCGTTCCCCACGAAATGCGCATGGCGTGCCAGACCATCGGCCAGGTACTGTCATTGCAGATCAGTGCCATGGAGGCGTTGGAGCTGGCTCGTCAACGGGACGCCAAGCTTGAAAACCTCCAGATACTCGCCAGCACCATGGCCGACTCCAGCCATAACGTGTTCGACAGTCTGTCCCACCAGCCCCAGCGGCTGCTGGACCTAACCGGCGCCAGCGGCGTCGCGATCCTGGAAGACAACAAGCTGCACCGCTACGGCCAGTGTCCAGCACCGGATCAAATCCGCCAGTTGCACAAATGGATCCTGGAAACCGGGCAACCGGTCTATTCCCACCACAACCTGAGCAGCGTTTTTCCAGCAGCCCAGGCCTATCAGGGCGTGGCGAGCGGCGTGCTGGCGATTCACCTGCCCAAGCCGGTGGAAAACGGCGTGCTGTGGTTCCGCCCCGAGGTCAAGCAAACCATTCAATGGAGCGGTGACCCGCAAAAGCCCCTGGATCTGGAGAACAGCGCGACCGGCCTGCGTCTGCGACCGCGGACCTCTTTCGAGATCTGGAAAGTCGAAATGGCCGGCATCAGCGCCAAATGGACCCATGGCGACCTGTTCGCCGCCAACGACTTGCGGCGCTCGGCCCTGGAAAACGACCTGGCCCGCCAGGTACGCAAGGAGCGCCTGGCCGTGCAGGCCCGCGATGACCTGGTCGCGGTGGTGTCCCATGATTTGCGCAGTCCGATGACGGTCATTTCCATGCTTTGCGGCATGATGCAGAAGGCCTTCAGTTCCGACGGCTCCCATAGCTCGAAGCGAATCGCCTCGGCCATCGACACCATGCAACAGGCCACCAGCCGCATGAACGTGTTGCTGGAGGACTTGCTCGACACCTCGCGCATCGATGCCGGACGCTACACCATCAATCCGCGGCCGACGAGCGTCGCCCAGATATTCGAAGACGCCTACGCGCTGCTGTCGCCGCTCGCCACGGCCAAGGCCATCGACATGTCGTTTCACGCCGAACCTGACCTGCATATCAACGCCGATCCCGAACGGCTATTTCAGGTGCTCTCCAACCTGATCGGCAATGCCATCAAGTTCACCCCGCGCCTAGGCAGCGTCGGCATCAGTGCGATGTCGGTCGGCAATGAGATCGTGTTCAGCGTTCGCGACACCGGCGAAGGCATCACGGCGGAGCAGTTGCCACACGTTTTTGACCGTTACTGGACGGTCAAGGAAGGCAACCCGAACGGCACCGGGCTGGGTTTGTACATTTCCAAAGGGATTGTCCAGGCCCATGGCGGTAAACTGCACGCCGAAAGCCAGCCAGGCATGGGCAGCGAATTCCGCTTTACCGTGCCGAAAATCGGCTGAGTCGGGCACCGCCCTTCTAACGAATTGGAAACCGAAGCCCAATGGCCTCACTGAACAAACAGCAAAAACGCGCCAAGCGCGCCAAAGGCAAAGCCAAGCAGATCCGCATGACCGGGCGCAAATCCATCCCCATGTACGGCGATCCGGCCTATGCCACCGCCCAGCCGCCGGTCTACGTACTGGAGCTGTTCGCCAAGCTGCGCGAAGCCGAGGCCGTCGGTCGAAGCGAATTGCTCGACACGCTGCTGTCCTCCCTGAGCGTGATGATCACCGAACGCCCGGCCCTGCTGGACCTGAAGAACGCCGAGAACGAAAGCATGGCCGCGACCAACCTGGCCGCAGACATGCTGGTGGACTACCGCATGTGGGCCGACGACATGGACCGCGAGACGGCGCAGCGCTGGCTAAGCACCCCGGAGTTCATCAAGGACTTCAGCGAAGCGCTGGACCGTTATCGCCAGTCGATGGAAGAACCCAGCGGCGAATAGGCCGGTCGGCTATTGGTCAGCGTTCCAATGGAACACCAGGTTACGTGCGGCGCCGTTGCCTACATCAGCGGTGTCGCGGCGCTCCTCGCCAGTGCGCGTCGCCACTACCTTGTACTTGCCCGGCGGCAGTTGCACATACACCAGCGGACCGGCGTCCTCCAGCGTCAATATCGATTGCCCCGACGCATTCTGGACTGTCACATCCACATCCGGGACGTATTTGTTCTCAGGCCCCACCGAAAACGTCATGTGCAGGTTATAGCCCCGTGCTTGTTCGATAGCACGGACTTCATCCTCGCCAATCCCACCTGAGAGATAGGTCACGCCGTTCTGCTGCAGCGGCTGCACTTGCACACCGGCATTGTCGATGGGCGCGAGGTTAGTGGCATTGAGCGTGATGGGCAGCAACAGCGCGCCCAGCACGAAGAGGGGCAAAATGAAGAAATGGATGCGCTTCATGGCGAGCACTCCAGTTATGGAACGACACATGAGTTCTCTTTTGATCGCGGTGATGTGCCAAGGTTTTAGACTCATTGGCACTGTCGATTAGTAGCAAATTCACCGTCGAAACGCGGCATATCCCGTTGACATATCCCATGCCTGCCCTATGCTTCTTTGCGTAGATTACGGGGAGGACAGCAGATGGAACAAACCAGCCTCTTTATGAGCAACCGCAGCCAAGCCGTCCGGCTTCCCAAAGCAGTGGCCATGCCCAACGACGTGAAACGTGTCGATGTGATAGCAGTCGGCAGAACGCGCATTATCACACCGGCCGGCGAGGCGTGGGACAGTTGGTTCGATGGAGATAACGTGACGGCGGACTTCATGACGGATCGTGAACAGCCTGCTGATCAGGAGCGCGAGCTGTTTTAATGATCAAGTTCATGCTCGATACCAACATCTGTATTTTTACTATCAAGAACAAGCCCCAAATCGTCAGGGAGGCTTTCAAACTTCATCACGGCCAGCTTTGCATCAGCGCTGTCACGTTGATGGAGCTGATGTATGGCGCAGAAAAGTCATCTGCCCCAGAGAAAAACCTTGGAGTGATTGAAGGGTTCTGTGCGCGTCTCGAGGTTTTACCTTTTTGTTATGAAGCAGCGGCACATACCGGAATGATCCGAGCGGAATTGGCAAAAACAGGAAAACCGATCGGTCCCTACGACCAGATGATCGCAGGTCATGCCCGCTCACGCGGACTGATAATAGTGACCAACAATTTGAAAGAATTCGAGAGAGTCCCCGGACTGCGCGTCGAGGATTGGACCTCTGCGGCGAGGCCAGGGATCTGAAGTGCGCCGCCCGGATGTAGCGTGGACGATCTGCAGGCATCAACCGACCGTCATCGAATTGCGGTCACGCTCATCCGATTAACGCTTCCCACCCCCACCCAAAGCTGGCACCATCGCGCCTTTTTTTACGCAACTCCCCCGGGATTTTCATCGGTAAACCGGGTTCAAACGGCCGTTCGGTTGTTGATGGCGCGACAGTGTGCTGCGCCGATGCGACAACCTGCCACGCATCGTCGGTTTACCACCCGTTACGCTGTTGGCGACCATCCGGACGCATGCTAGCTTGGCCGCCTCGCCACGGAAGGCAGCCAACAGCAAGGGAGCACATATCATGAGGACCGCACATGGCCCAGGCCACGCCCGCGCTTGAAATCCGCAACCTGCACAAACGCTACGGCCAGCTGGAGGTGCTCAAGGGCGTCTCGCTGACCGCCCGCGATGGCGATGTGATCTCGATCCTGGGCTCCTCCGGCTCCGGCAAGTCCACGTTCCTGCGTTGCATCAATCTGCTGGAAAACCCCAACCAGGGCGAGATCCTGGTGGCCGGGGAAGCGCTCAAGCTCAAGGCAGCGAAAAACGGTGAGCTCATCGCTGCCGATGGCAAGCAGATCAATCGCATGCGCAGCGAGATCGGTTTTGTATTTCAAAACTTTAATCTCTGGCCGCACATGAGCGTGCTCGACAACATCATCGAAGCTCCACGCCGGGTGCTCGGCCAGGGCAAAGCCGAAGCCATCGAAGTCGCTGAAGCCTTGCTGGCCAAGGTCGGCATCGCCGACAAGCGCCACGCCTACCCGGCCGAGCTGTCCGGCGGTCAACAGCAACGCGCCGCCATCGCCCGAACCCTGGCAATGCAGCCCAAGGTGATCCTGTTCGACGAGCCCACTTCGGCCCTTGACCCGGAAATGGTCCAGGAAGTACTAAGTGTGATCCGCGCCCTGGCCGAAGAAGGCCGCACCATGCTGCTGGTCACCCACGAAATGGGTTTCGCCCGTCAGGTTTCCAGCGAGGTGGTGTTCCTCCATCAGGGCCTGGTGGAAGAGCAAGGATCGCCACAGCAGGTCTTCGAGAACCCGCTTTCGGCACGCTGTAAACAATTCATGTCCAGCAACCGCTAACGGAGCAGTACATATGCAGATTCATAAGAAATTTCTTTTGGCCGCAGCTGCCAGCCTGATGTTTTCGGCCAACGCGATGGCCGCCGATAAGCTGAAGATGGGCATCGAAGCCGCCTATCCGCCGTTCAACAACAAGGACGCCAGCGGCCAGGTCGTGGGCTTCGACAAGGACATCGGCGATGCCCTGTGCGCGAAGATGAAAGTCGAATGCACGGTCGTCACCTCCGACTGGGACGGCATCATCCCGGCGCTGAACGCCAAGAAGTTCGACTTCCTGATCTCGTCACTGTCGATCACCGACGAACGCAAGCAGGCCGTGGACTTCACCGACCCGTACTACTCCAACAAACTGCAGTTCATCGCGCCGAAAAACGTCGACTTCAAAACCGATAAGGACTCGCTCAAAGGCAAGGTCATCGGTGCACAACGCGCCACCCTGGCTGGCACCTGGCTGGAAGATGAACTGGGCAGCGACATCACTGCCAAGCTCTACGACACCCAGGAAAACGCCTACCTGGACCTGACCTCCGGCCGCGTCGACGCAATCCTGGCGGATAAGTACGTGAACTACGACTGGCTGAAGACCGATGCCGGCCGCGCCTACGAATTCAAGGGCGACCCGGTGGTGGAAAGCGACAAGATCGGTATCGCCGTGCGCAAGGGCGATCCACTGCGCGACCGGCTGAACGCAGCGCTGAAAGAAATCGTTGCCGACGGCACCTATAAAAAGATCAACGACAAGTACTTCCCGTTCAACATCTATTGATGCTGACGTGCCTGGCCGACGCTGCCCGCAGCGTCGGCCCTTAGCAAAGCCTGCCGCGATATGAACACACACCCATGATGATCGATCTCTACGGATTCGGCCCGGCGCTCGCTGCCGGCGCGCTGATGACCGTCAAACTGGCGCTCTCGGCGCTGTGCCTCGGGCTGGCGCTCGGCCTGCTCGGCGCCTTGGCCAAGACCTCTGCGTACAAGCCGCTGCAATGGCTGGGCGGCACGTATTCCACACTGGTGCGCGGTGTTCCCGAGTTGCTCTGGGTGCTGCTGATCTACTTCGGCACCGTCAACCTGATGCGCGCCCTGGGCGAGTACTTTGGCAACCCCGAGCTGGCCCTAGACGCCTTCGCCGCCGGGGTCATCGCCCTGGGCCTGTGCTTCGGTGCCTACGCCACGGAAGTGTTTCGCGGCGCGATCCTGGCGATTCCCAAGGGCCACCGTGAAGCCGGCGTGGCCCTGGGCCTGTCGAAGTGGCGGATCTTCACCAAGCTCATCATGCCGCAAATGTGGCGCATCGCCCTGCCCGGCCTGGGCAACCTGTTCATGATCCTGATGAAGGACACCGCGCTGGTCTCGGTGATCGGCCTGGAAGAGATCATGCGCCACGCGCAGATCGGCGTGACCGTGTCCAAGCAACCGTTCACTTTCTATATGGTCGCCGCCTTCATGTACCTGGGGCTGACGGTCCTCGCCATGCTTGGCATGCACCTGTTGGAACGGCGCGCCGCCCGCGGTTTTATCAGGAGCACCCAATGAACTGGGAAGTCATCATCAAGTGGCTGCCGAAGCTCGCCCAGGGCGCGACGCTGACACTGGAGCTTGTCGCCATCGCCGTGATTGCCGGCCTGTTGCTGGCGATCCCGCTGGGCATCGCCCGCTCTTCACGGCTGTGGTACGTGCGGGCTTTGCCCTACGCCTATATCTTCTTTTTCCGCGGCACGCCGTTATTGGTTCAGCTGTTCCTGGTCTATTACGGGTTGGCGCAGTTCGATGCCGTGCGCAGCAGCATGCTGTGGCCGTACCTGCGAGACCCGTTCTGGTGTGCCACGGTCACCATGACCCTGCACACTGCCGCCTACATCGCCGAGATCCTGCGCGGCGCGATCCAGGCCATCCCCCGTGGCGAGATCGAAGCCGCTCGGGCTCTGGGCATGTCGCGGCCCAAGGCACTGTTCTACATCATGCTACCGCGGGCCGCGCGCATCGGCCTGCCGGCCTACAGCAACGAAGTGATCCTGATGCTCAAGGCCAGCGCCCTGGCGAGCACCGTGACCCTGCTGGAACTGACCGGCATGGCCCGCACCATCATTGCCCGGACCTACCTGCCGGTGGAGATCTTCTTCGCAGCCGGCATGTTCTACCTGTTGATGGCGTTCCTGCTGGTGCAGGGCTTCAAGCAGTTGGAGCGCTGGTTGCGCGTCGATGCCTGCCAAGGGCGCTGACAATGGCGTGCTGACGGGCGAGGCATTACTCGCCCGCTTCACGGCATTGGATGCTTTTCTTACAGCGCATCAGGCGCTGTGGAAGCCGCGTCCTTTCACTCATCTGCAATTACCCTGGGAAACCTCCTACCCGGAATTGTCCCAATGGCTACGCCAGCGCTCGCTGGAGGCTGCGGAAAACGACCATCACCAGCCGTGGCTGATCGAGGACGCCCCCGCTCCCTTCTGCGAACTGGCAGCCGTCTCCCGAGTACTGAGTGGTGTCGCAGAATTGCCAGCCAGCGCGCTGGATGCGCCCGCCCACCGCCTCAACGTCGACGTCCCTGGGCGCAAATGGCAGCAGATCGAGGCCTTTGCCAGCCGCTTGCACTTCGCCAGTGAACCGACTCACTGGCTGGACTGGTGCGCAGGCAAAGGTCACCTCGGTCGGCGCCTGCTGCATGGCGAACAACAGCTGACCTGCCTGGAATACGACCCGGCGCTGGTTGCCGGCGGCCAAGAACTGAGCCTTCGCCACGCGCTACCAGCCAGGCATTTGCAGCAAGATGTACTGGCAGCAGATACAACCCAAGCGATCCACTCTGAACACACGCCAGTGGCGCTGCATGCCTGCGGCGACCTGCATGTACGACTGATGCACTTGGCAAGCGCCGCCGGCTGTGCTCAACTGGCGATCGCACCATGCTGCTACAACCGGATCAGCACCGAGCGTTACCAAGCGTTGTCCGACGCCGCCAAGGGCTCTGCCCTACAACTGTCACTGGACGATCTCGGCCTGCCACTCACCGAAACCGTCACCGCTGGCGCTCGCGTACGACGACAACGGGACCAATCCATGGCGCGGCGCCTGGGCTTCGATCTGCTGCAACGGCAAGTGCGCGGCAGCGACAGCTACCTATCTACACCCTCGTTACCCAGCGCCTGGCTGGAGAAATCCTTCGCCCAATACTGCATTGATCTGGCTGCGCTCAAAAACTTATCCACAGTCGGCTCGCCTGATTGGGTGGCACTGGAGGCAGCGGGTTATCAACGCTTGGCCGAAGTTCGCAACCTGGAGTTGGTACGGAGCCTTTTCCGACGGCCCCTGGAACTCTGGCTGGTACTGGACCGGGCACTTTTCCTCACTCAGGAAGGCTACGAGGTACGCCTCGGCACCTTCTGCGAGACGCCACTGACCCCGAGAAATCTGATGCTCCTCGCAGAGCGTTGCTGAGACGAAACAGCCTGTGGATAACTCTGTTGATGAAATAAACCTGGATCCAAGAAATCCGCGATTTCCTGACTGTTTCGAGGCTGGTCATTTTTTGTTCATATGGATAAAAAACCATGAAAACAGGCATTTGCAACGAAATTGAGACTGTCGTCACGAAACTTGGGGGCAACCGTCGAAGCATTCTGCCCGTTGTGCATAAGCGGCCAAGCAAAACGGCATAACCGCCGATTTCAGTGCTGACCCGCGCCGGTAATTGCGCCTAACCCGCCCGTGCTATACAACAGCCCCACGTACCCTGATCGACACAATGCCAACGCACTCAAGGACCGGTCGTGACGTTCATTTCCTACGCACAGAATTTCGAAGACGTACGCCTGTGGCGCGCCCTTCGTTCGGTGGAAAACGGCTTCTACCTCGACGTCGGCGCCAACCATCCGACAGACGACTCCGTCACCCAGGCTTTTTATGACCACGGCTGGCACGGCATCAACATCGAGCCGGTCCAGGCTTACTACGACGCGCTCAGCCAGGAACGTCCGCGGGACATCAACCTGCAATGCGTGGCCGGCGAAAACGCCGAAAGCCTAACCTTCTACACCATCGCCGACACGGGCCTGTCCACCGTAGAAGCCAACGTCGCCCAACAACACCGCGACGCCGGCATGGACGTGCGCACCCAGACCGTCCAATCGCGCACCCTGGCCTCGATCTGCGAACAGTACGCCTCGAATCGCCCGATCCACTTCCTGAAAATCGACGTCGAAGGCCACGAAGAAACCGTACTGCGTGGCATGGACTTCAGCCGCTGGCGCCCCTGGATCATCCTCATCGAAACCCCCTGGGCCCGCGACCAGACCTGGGAACACCTCGTCACCGGCGCGGGCTACCAGTCCATCCTGTTCGACGGCATCAACACCTACTACCTCGCCGAAGAACACCTGGCCCTCAAACCCGCCTTCGACATCCCACCGTGCAACCTCGACGGTTTCCAGCTCTGCAAAGGCCACAAATTCAGCCACCCCCTCAGCGACCCGGCCCCACAACTGCGCGCCGCCCTACAGCGGGCCGAACAGGCCGAAGCCCAACTGCGCGCCATCCAAAACAGCCGCACCTGGCGTACCCTGGACAAACTACGCAACCTGCTACGCCGCGCCTGAAGCGTGCCTGCGCAAAAATAGTCAAAATTCAGGGGTTTACAGAACCCGCCCAATCGCTATAATCGTCGCCCACACGCCGGTATAGCTCAGTTGGTAGAGCAACTGACTTGTAATCAGTAGGTCCCGGGTTCGATTCCTGGTGCCGGCACCATACAAAACGAAGCCCCTGCAGAAATGCAGGGGCTTTGTTGTTCCTGGCTCGTCCAAACTGTGGGAGCGAGCCTGCTCGCGATGAGGCCGTCAAACCCACCGACGATTTGCCGATCAGAACCAGCTGTTCTTCCTAGATCGCGACCTAAACCAAACAACATCCTCTGCCAATGATCCTCACCCAGAATGGCAATCGATGAGCCCGCCTCCCGCAGCTCCACGGCCTTCATAATCTTCGTTCCGTACGTACTGTGACGCCACTGCTCATTACCCACGCCGCCGACCACTAGGTAATGCACCTTCTTACTCACAGCACCGCCAATCACACCGCCTCGCTCCTCAACTAACGCCTGACATTCCTTACGCGGTCCAAAGGACATGACACCGGTAAATACAAACATCCGGCCATCCCAGACCAGATCAGGGGCTGGTGAGTTGAATGGAAGGTCCGTTGGAGCAATGGCAAGCGCTTCGCTGGCCTTCGATCTCTCAAAGCCCACTCCGGAAAACTACACTCAGCATTCATATAGTTTCTGTGATCGTTGATGAAGCCGAGGGCGCGCTTGACGGCTTCGTTTTGGGCAACACTCTCATTCCGCAGCTATTTCGTATCGCAGTAATTTCTCAGGTATGGTATGAATTGGTAGTGGCAACAACATTGGTTTACATAAAGCGCATCAGGATGGCGCATGAAAATGAACCTCGATGATTTCAAGAAATTTATCAAGTCACAAGCACCAAAAATAATTGCAGAAGAGCTCATACTAAAAAAATCAATACACGCCTTTAAAAGCGAGGCAGACTACAGCAATTACTTGAATATTATCAGACAAGATCATCAGGGCGCTTATCTAATCGCCATAGTTGGATCGGCAAACTGGAAATTCAGTTTAAACCCGGATAAAAACCTAAGCGAATATCACATAAAATCTGATATTGACGTGGCGATTATCTGCGCCGAACACTACTTACAGACGTGGGATGAATTGAGATTATTCCATAGAGATCAATACTACTCATTAGGACAAGATGCGCGTCATTCTTTGCGAAGAAACGGAGAAAACGTTTACTCCGGATTTGTGTCTCCAAAATGGGTTCCATCGTTAAAGTCAAAATTACGGCAGCGGCATGAGAAGCTTACAAACAAGTATTCTAATGCATCAGTTGGGTATAGAGCAGTTAATATGATGTACTTTAGAAATATGGACGAAACAATAGATTATTATGTGCGCGGAATACGCGCCGCAAAAAAATAAGGAGACCTATGGAATACGAAGTTAGCCTACAGACCATCGCATGGTTTAATCGCCTAAAAAGCGACGACAGTTTACAAATAAGCCCAAAATTTCAAAGAAGGGCTGTTTGGATGGACAAGGAACGTTCCCTTTTGATGGACACTATCCTAAGCAATCTTCCATTCCCTGAAGTTTACATGCAAGTTCAGACAGACACCGACACTGGACAGCAGCAACATATTGTAGTAGATGGCCAGCAACGAATAACCTCTATCCTACAATTTATCGATAATTCTTTTCCACTTCCAATCAACGACAACTGGAAAGGCCAATACTTTAGAGACCTAAACATTGGGCAAAAAGAATTATTCTGGGACTACAAAATTGTGGTTCGCTTTCTTAGAAAAACAAATGACGATGAAATTCGTAATATTTTTACTAGGCTAAACACCAACAACATTGTATTAAATGATCAAGAGCTGCGTAACGCAAGGTACACCGGGCGCTTCAAGCAGCTGGCTGAGCGACTAGCAGATAACTCATATTTTCAGAGCATCGGACTTTTTACCGCGAGAGATGTTCGCAGGATGCTTGATATCGAGTATGTTAGCGAGCTTCTCTTAAGGCAGGTCTATGGGATCACTAACAAAAAAGACATGCTAGAGCTCGCCTACATGGAATACGACGATGAGTTCCCTATGGAGATCGAACATGAGAACGCATTCAATTCAACCATTGGGTTGATAAAAACTCTTTTGGACAAAGACAACTTACCTCTCTTCAAATCCAAAGGCGTATTTCATTCTCTTTTTGGCGTTTGCCTTGAGTACTGCATTTCACAAGACCGTTTGTACTTCCAAAATATTGACGAGGTAAAGCGTCGCCTTACCGAGCTAGTTGTCCGCGCTAAAAATAATGATTTCGTTCAAGGGGATGCTGACATCGCAGCCTACGCAGAGGTTTCGTCTCGATCCACTTCTGATAAATCTAAGCGAGCAGAGAGAGAAAGAATTTTTTGGGATATTATTAAAGATGCCGAGCAAATAATCTAACAGGGAAGATCCTTTCATGCGGCGCTTATATGCGCCGCGCGGTTGGCGCTGGATCTAAACTCTAAACACGCGGGTTGATCCTTACAAATTCTTGTGGAAAACCTGTGTATCTTTTTTCCTGGACCATCTCAAACATGCTTTCGCACGAACCTGTTTAGTTGTTTCGAACAGATCTAGGTTTTGGGCGCGCATCTACTTTGGCTAAATCTTCGCGACACTCAATGTCAATCTCGGATCCTTTCTTCATATCCTCACCCACCGAGCGCTGTGCTCCTGCTTCCCTCCCCCCTAGCTGTGCCCTGACGAGCACTCCACACTCCGCCCGAATCTGCCTCACCAGTACCCGTTACAATTTCACTTCACCCTTAAGTTGACGACCTTCTCCAGTTACCTATAATGCACCCCAACACACCCGCCAAGCCTAGGTTGACTCAGTCAGCAAGCTCAAATCGTGCGGTTTTTTTTGCCTGGAGAAAACTACATGAGGCCCTTCGACAAGCCGGCCCTCAGCGTAGAACAGCAATTGGAACTGCTAAAGCAACGAGGCCTGCACGTCGCCAACGACGAACGGGCCATGCGTTTTCTCGAAGTGGTCACGCTGTTTCGTCTGAGCCCCTACATGCGTCCCTTCCAGGAGCCGGACGCTGCACATATCTTCAAGCCCGGCAGCACGCTCAAAGCAGTCGTCGACATCTACCGCTTCGATGGTTCGTTGCGACGCATCACCATGGATGCCATCGAACGTGTCGAAGTCGCCATACGAGCGACTATCAGCAATCACATGTGCCCCAAACATGGGGCCAGACTGGATTGCTGACGCATCAGCCTTCTCCTCGTCATACTCCCATCTCGATCTGTTGCGTCCGTTGCGGGAGCAATTGAATAAGGAGCGTAACAAACTGGGACGTTATATTGAGCGCATAAAAATGGTCGACAGGCCGATGGGCTCCAGCAACAGCGCATAGAAAACCGCATGCGCGATAACTACTTCCGATATTACGAAGCGACCTATGCCTATCCTGAGTTGCCGCCCGCTTGGGCGATTTTGGAAGAGCTCAGCCTTAGGACGGTATCTACCCTCTTTAATGCCATAGGCAGAAGTGCCGATAAGAAAGCTATCGCCGCCAGATTCAATCTACCCTTCGATGTATTGGCCTCCTGGCTACACACTTTGACCTTCATTCGAAACTGCTGCGCCCATCACTTTCGACTGTGGAACCGAGAGCTCTCGATTCGACCAGCCTTGCCCAAAGAATGGGTCCTCCCAAATGCACCTGCCGGGGGGCCCCAGCCCAAGCAACGTCTATACATCGTATTGACGATGCTGGCCTACCTGACCGACTTGATCAGCCCAGACAGTCAGTGGAAGCCTCGCTTGACTGAAATCATGCACCTGCAGGAATTGGCTTATTTGAGGCTGATGGGATTTCCCAATGAGTGGAAACGCCAGCAACAATGGCGCTTGAACCTCAGAATCACAAAACTACCTGAACCTGACACGCTAGCATCCCGCCACGATTGCAGCCTACCCACCTGCCCGCTACCCTTCGACAGTCGCTGCCAATTCAGCGACCGGGCCTGAGAACCCGAGTAAGATGCAGGCGCTCCAGCGCCCTGACCACGTTTGTGGCGTTTTTTTATGTCCGCATTTCGTGTAATGGCGGCTGTGCGTGGGAGACCTTCGGGTCTGCCGGGTTCCTGTATCTCCGGTTTCTCAGCCTGCGCACAGCTGCCACCCATTCGCCTGAGAACGAACGTGGCAGCTCTCACTTGATATGGGAGTTGTATCGATGCGTGCCATGGAGTTGCTGCAGTTTCGCTGTTCTGTCTTGCTTGCTTTTATCACCCTCCGCTTAAAAGTTGGAGGTGCAGAATGACTCATCCTAACGACCTGAAAACCATAGGCCTAACCCCCTTCTCGTTCCACTCCGACCGTCCCCTCTTTCGCGTCAACAGCGGCGTCCCTATCGGCGAAGCCCTATCTCATGCCTCCGACCTGCTCCACGTCGCCAAGCTTCTGGCCGAAGACGCCGCGATGATTCGCGACACGGATCGCTATGCCTGGGCGTCGTGCTATTTGCAGGACATGAGCAAGGCCGTTATTGATGATGTGGTGAAGGTGCTGGAGGCGCCGGGAAGTTATTCCGCTTAGGTGCGAGGTGGCGCGACGCTGCTCGATTGGGGCGGGCAGCGTTGCGCCTCGATGTTGAGTTCTGTGAGTGCGGGTGAAGAAGGGCTGCTGCGCACCCCAGCGGGAGCAAGCTCCCTCGCCACGGGGGTGCGGTGCATTCAGTATTTTTCCCCAGGTTCCCCGGCTACATCTATCGCTTTCGCGAAACGGGCCTGGGAAAGGCCGGTGGCTTGTCGAATCACTTTGACTTGCAAGGCGTCGACGTGGAACTCACGAGACGGTGGGCGCTCGCCACGCTCGATTTCATCCATCTGGGTCATGCTCTCGACCAGGCGGTTGAATAGATCTTTTTCCATCATTTCCATACCTTGTCTAAGTCGGTCGGGCCAGCGCTGGACCTGTTAGTAGCTCGGTAGGTCAGACCGACTGTAAATCACGTAAAGCTTCGGGATGCTGTGTCGCGACTCGCAATAGGGTCTGTGCAGCACCTGTTGGCTGGCGACGCCCCTGTTCCCAGTCCTGCAACGTGCGCAGGCTGACTCCGAGCAGTTTGGCGAACGCATTTTGAGAAACGCCAACTTTGGCTCGCGCTTCAGCAGCGGCCGATAACGGTACCTGAGTCACGCGAGCGGCCTTGCCGGCTTTCATTTGACGCACAGAATCCAACAAGTCTTTCTGGAACTGCTCCAGCTCATTGACCATTGCTGATTTCCTCTTTCAATTGCTTGAGAAAGGCTGCCGGTAGGTTGTCGAATTTCGTCTTGGTATAGGCGATCAACAACCAGATAGAGCCTTCTGCAAGCGTGTTGTAATAAATGACACGTGTTCCACCTCGTTTACCCATCCCGCTGCGGGACCAGCGTACCTTTCGCAAGCCGCCACTGCCAGGAACCACATCGCCGGCCAGCGGATTGGCCGCCAGCCAGGTAATGAATTCAAGACGCTCGCCATCCTCCCAGATGGATTGGGCATAACGCTTGAAAATTTCGGTTTCGACAATCGTGTACATGGGCCGACTATACGGCCTTGCCGTATAGCCGAGCAAGGCGCATCTGTCTGAGAGATATCTTGATGTTGGGCTAACTTTCAACCTGTCATTCAGCGTTGCATAAATTCGCGGGGCTGCTTCGCACCCCAGCGGGAGCAAGCTCCCTCGCCACGGGGGTTGCGGTGCATTGAATAAAAAAGTGGTCTGTCCCTCGATACCAGGCTCGTTACTCCTGCAAAAAATCCAGAATCGCTCCGCTGGTAGCCTCTGCTTTTTCCTCGAGCACCCAATGCCCGGTGTTTTGCAGGATCAGGGAATGAGGTTGGGTAGTAATGTGCTGTACTTGCTCGGACAATGTCTTGCCTCGTGAGTGATCCCCGCCAATGGTGAGCACCGGGATGGTCAGTTTGTTTTCGGCGAATGCCTGGTTGTCATTGGCGTCATGCTCTACCCACGCAGAATAAAGCTTGAATGCCGCCTCCATGCGTCCGGGTCGGGAGTAATCTGCAACCAGAACGTCACGTACCTCAGCGGATACTTTAGGGTTTCCCTCGTACACGAATTCATCGAAAAACATATCGAGGTATATTTTTTCTTTACCTCGAATCATCTTTTCAGCCGTGCTTCCATAGAAACGAAAATGCCATTTACTCGAAAGACCGGTTTGGGGATTACCATTATAAGGAACCTCCCACCCTGGAATGCCGGGGATAAATCCATCCATTAGAACCATGTGCTTCGTTTCGCGCGGATAAAGCGCACCGTAGGCATAGGCGACTATCAGGCCCATATCATGGCCGACAATATCCACCTGCTTCATCTTGAGCGTTTTAATCAGCTCGTGCAGATCCAGCGCCATGTTCTTCTTGTCGTAGCCACTGGCCGAAACTTCCGTTTCCCCGGCACCACGATAATCCGGGACGACTGGGGTATAACCCGCACGCACCAGCCTTCCCATGAGTGCTTCCCAATTGCGCCAGCTTCCCGGGAAGCCATGCACCAGTAGCACGGGCTTGGCGCCGTTACCGCTCACCAGGTAATGCAGACGAATGCCGTTTACGTCCGCATATTCGCTTTTAAAAGCTGCACCATCAATCAAAACGCTCTCGGACTCCGTTGTTGGGGTAGCCGCCTGCAACTGAGCAGACATCCCTGTGATAGCCAACGAAAAAGCGGAAACAATGAGTTTTCTCATTTTTGGACAATCCCAGGCCGGCCAACTTCCCGATTCAACAGGTACGTTGCGGGTAAATCCAGGAGCAGTGAAGTTCGAAGTTTACTGGCCCTAGCCTGAGTGCATCTTCGGCACGACGGCTACTGTCAGAACCGACAGTCTCGACGAGCGGTTATCGACGTTCCGGCAGCAAATGCCAACGCCCAACAGGCTGCGGGCGCATTCAGCTAATTATATTTCCCGCCGATACCTATGAATAACAGCACAGCCCAATTACAAGGCTCCGCTGGCGCTCAACTACACTTGCCCAGAAATCCTCGCTCCAGGAGCAATCGGCGATGAAGATCCGCACCAAAGTCATAGGCTCGGGGTTGGTCAGCCTGTCTTTTGCGCTGTTGCTCGGTGGCATCGGGTTGTGGGGTTATCACTCTATGACCGAGGCGCTGGCGCGGAATGAGACCAGTATTTCGGCGATGCGCAAGCACATGGAGGCGGACATGATGCATGACGCCATTCGTGGCGATGTGTTGGCTGCGCTGCTCGTGGCGCCTGGGGATACCCAGGGGGCCAAGGAGGTGACGGAGGCTTTTGACGTGCATTTGCAGCGGATGCGCAAGGTGATTGCCGAGAACGCCGAGGCGGATCTGCCGCCAACCGTTCACACGGCCATTGCCGAGCTGAAGCCACAGGCTGATACCTACATCGAAAAAGCAAGGCAAGTGATTGGCAAGGCGCTGAGCGGTGCCCAGGATGACCAAGCGTTGCGGACCGAGTTCGATGGGGCGTTTTCTGCGTTGGAGGAGCGTAACGAAGCAGTGAGCGAGCTGATTGAAAACCAGGCCCAAATCTCCCGCGAGTTCCAGGACCACAGCATTCAAAACTCGGGACGTTGGTTGATTGCTACATTGCTGGCAACCTGTGTGGCGCTGGCGCTGTTGTCGTGGAATTTGCTCAAGGCCGTGCTTACGCCGCTCAACAAAATCATCCTCAATACCCAGGCGATTTCCCAAGGGGACCTGCAACGCTCGATGGGCGCGCAAAGCAAGGATGAGCTGGGCCAGCTACAAGGTGTAATCGAGCAAATGCAGCGCAATCTAAGGCAGATGATTGCCACGATCCGCAGCCAGAGCGATGAGTTGCACGGCACTTCGCAAAACCTGGGCAGTACCGCGCGACAAATCGTTTCCAGCGCCGATCAGCAGGCCCAGAGCGCCACCAGCATGGCGGCGAGCATGGAGCAGATGATGGCGAACATCAGCCAGATCCATCAGCACGCCGACAGTGCCCGGACGATTTCGGCGCAGTCCGAACAACTGGCGAGCAGCGGCGGGCAGGTGATTCTCGGGGTGGTGGAAGGCATGAACCGGATCGCCGAAGTGGTGAACCAGTCCTCCAGCAAGATCACTGCGCTGGACGCGTCGTCCGAAGACATTCACTCGATCATCCAGGTGATCAAAAGTATCGCCGAGCAAACCAACCTGCTGGCGCTGAACGCCGCCATCGAAGCCGCCCGTGCCGGCGAGGCGGGCCGCGGCTTTGCGGTGGTGGCCGATGAGGTGCGCAACCTGGCGGCGCGCACCACCCAGTCCACCCAGGAAATCACTGCGATGATCGAACGCATCCAGTCCAGCGCACGGGATGCGGTGGCGAACATGCAGGCTTGCGTCAGCCGAGTGGACGAGGGCGTAACCCTGGCTCAGCAGGCAGGGGTGTCAATCAGCGAAATCCGCACCGGCGCCCGGCATGCGGCGGAGGTGGTGGAGGAAATTTCCCAGACCATTGCCGAGCAATCGAAAGCCAGCGATGAAATGGCGCAGCGGGTGGAGTCGATTGCCGAGCAGTCCAGGGAAAACACCCGCTCGATTCACCACCTGACGCAAACGGCGGATCAGCTGAACGATGCGGCCGGGTCGATGCAGGCGTCGGTTCAGCAGTTCAAGATCTGATCAACAAACACCTGGAAAATCATGGCTGTGCAACAATTATTGCCCAGCCGTGATTTTCTATAAAAGCTGACTCACACCTGACTCACCTCAAACACAAACGAAATCTCACGTTTCTGGGCACTCCACACATACCGAATATGCTTGCCCTGCACCGGTATCGAAACCGCCGGCGGGCGAAACGCGGCGACGCATTCGTGGCCGGGCAGGCGAACGCTGTTGTACAGCAGGCCCCAGGACAAGGTTTCGCGCAATTTCCTCGCAAAGACTTGGGACGGGCCGTAGGCGGTGGGGTCCGAGTCGTGGAGGTGAGGATAATCGTGGCGGATGTCGTGCATGGGCTTGATGACTTTGTTGACGTACGTGCGCATGGTCAACTCCAGGTCCGGCTCATTGGTCGCGCCGAGAAACCGGGCCTGGTGGTAGCAGGTTTCGGCGATGGCGGCTTCCTGGCTGCTGGCGGCGTAGTAGACGCCGAAGGTGCCGTCGCTGAAACGGCTGCTTTTGCCGATGTGAGTGAACGCCGCCATCACCGGTGAAGAGCCCGGCCCGGACACCCGGTCTTCGGGGCGTACACGAGACAGCACGCCGGCCTCCGCCATCAGCCGGTCGTTGGTCAATGCCTCCAAGGCATAGGCGGTCGCCAGGTCTTGCGGGTCGAGGACATCTTCGAACAGCGTGATCGGCGGGAAGCTGCTGTTGACGATCCGATAGGCCCGTTCCCATTGCGGGTCCGCCAGTGGAGGTGTCATCAACCACGTACTCCATCGAGGTACCGCCGTACATCGGCAATGTCCACCACCCGGCCTGTCAGCATATAGGCCAATGCCGACTGGCCATTGAACGGCGCAGCGGTGTTGGGACTGCTGACCCACTGGTACACGCGATCCCGGCTGTTGCTGAAGATGATGCTCAGCGCCTTGTGGATACCCATGAGGTAGGAAATACGTTCGAGGGTGTCACGGGGCAACCTTACGTTGTCCGGCAGCTGCTTGTACTTATAGAAGGTGGTGTTTGAGATCTTGCCCAATAGCGTACGTTGCTGTTCGACGCTGCAGCCCCAGAGCTCCATGAGATTGAAGAAAAACTTCAACGCGACTCGACCCGCGTCCGGGTAATCCAATTGCTGCGTGTTGAGGGTGATGGAGGAAGTCGCCATGGGTTTGGGCTCCTATGTAGCTGGGTTATGCGCCAAGCATAGTACAGATATGTATATTTCATGAAATTTTATTCGCAAGCGAATAGTCAGCCACTTCCAAGACTTATCGGGATAACGCCGAGATGTCGGCATACAGCCATACCCCTGGGCTCTCGCTTTAGCATTGAATGGGCAAAACGCCGGAATCCCACATAAGCTCCAACCATCGGCCTCCCGGGGCTTTTCGGCACAAAATCGCGACAACCGTGGCAAGGTGCATGATGATAGCCAGCACGTACGGCCTGAATCGGGCCAAGTGCATAACAATAGCGAGCCCACTTAAGCAGAGGGCATTACCTCATGGATAGCAGAACCCTACGCAACCTCATGCGCATCGTGCAGACCGGCTCGCTGTCGGCGGCGGCCGAGCATTCGTGCCTCACGGTGCAGGCACTGGCGGCACAGTTGAACAAGGTCGAGGAGCAATTCGGTTTCCGGTTGTTCCGACGTTCGAACAAAGGCCTGACATTGACCAGTCAAGGCACGGAACTGACGCCTTTCATGGATCAGGTGCTGGTGGCCACCCGGCAACTGGAAGAGAAAGTCGCGGCGCTCAAGACACCGCGACGGCGCACGCTCAAGGTGGCGCTCAATACCACGCTGCCGGCGGAGTTCAACCGGCGGATGATCGATCGGCTGATCGCGGTTTTCCCCCAGTATCAGCTGGAGTTCAGTTATGCCGAGTCGATGGAGAACCTGAGCAAGCTGCGCAACGAAGATTTTGACCTGGCGATCCTGATCGGGCAGCAACAGAGCGACTTTTCCAGCATTACCATGCCCGACGTGCAGGTGCGGGTGGTGGGCGCGCATTGCGGCGACGATCACGATACCCTTGGCTCGCTGGGCGATAAGTTCCAGGTACGTCCGGCAGATGAATGTCCGTATTCGCGCAGTTTCCTGCGCTTTCTCGATGCAGGCCTGGGTGAATACGGTTCGAGCCAGCGGATGGTGTATTCCTGCAGCGAAACGCTGACCCTGTCGTTGATCACCCAGCTCGACGGCCTGGGACTGGTATCCCGGGAAGCGGCGCTGCGCAACGGCTTGGCGATCTTCCCGGACTTCGAGGACTTCCTCGACGTGCGCCTGGCGGTGAACAACCCCGAGTTGCCCGGCCAGGCGCTACATGACGTGGTGGACCTTTCGCTACAGGAACGACCCGAGCGCGATGTACGCCGCCGTGCCCAGCGCCACACTGAGAAACAGGTTACGGCTGAAATACGCACATAGCAGCGTCGGAATGGCCGCATAGAATTCCGGGCGGTCGAGTTGTATCTGCTGGTCCTTGATCAGCAGCGGGGTGAGGCTGATGGCTGCGACGATCGCCACCGGTAGGTATTCCAAGGCGCGTGCGACGAACGGCGGCCAGTGTTCGGTATTGACCTGCAATGGCAAGGCGCGGGGCAGGAAAGTCACGGCCATCATCAGGGCCACCACCAGGATCAGGAACGTTTGGTCAGGCATACCCCCACCCCGCAGCCAACGAACGTGGCAATGAAGACGTTGAACGGCGAGCTGCCGAGCAGGCTGAGCACGCCCATGCAGACCACGGCCGCGGCGGCGGCGATCAGTTTGTTGCGGGTGTTGCACAGCGAAACCAGCACATAAAGCATCATCGCCGTCAGGGCGTAGTCGAGCTGGTATTTGATCAGGTGCGCGGCGTATTGCGCGCACACGGCACCGAGCAAGCCGCCGAGCACCCAGGAGGTGTGGCAGAACAGGTTGAAGCCGATCAGGTAGCGCACGCTGACCGGTGCCCCAGCGCCCAGCTTGACGCTGTGGAAGGCGAACGACTCGTCCGTCAGCCCCGCCGCGTAGCACCAACGCTCGAAACGGCTGAGCCCCAGCGCACGCAGGGCCTTGGCCATGTAGACCGACATCAGCATGTGCCGTGCGTTGATCAGGAAGGTGGTCAGGACAATGGTGGTCAGCGAGGCGCCGCTGGAAATCAACGCGAGCGCCGCGAACTGCGAAGCGCCCGCATAGACGAACAGGCACATCGCCACTGGCAGCCACAGGGGCAGCCCGGCGTTGACCGCCATCAGACCGAACACAAACGAAACCGTAAAATAACCCGCTACCACCGGACTGGCTTCAGCAAAGGTACGCGAGGCTTGTGGTTCGACCACCAGCGGCTGGCTGGAAGTCTTGTTCATAAATCCCTCTCGAAGGTGGTTTCACCCCGGGGTTCACAGAAACCCTGGGCAGCCCAGAAGCGCTTGCCGGCCAGATTAGCATCGTCGACGAAAAGGAACATGCGCAGCACGCCGACCCGCTTCATGTCGGCCGACGCGGCTTCCACCAGACGCTGGCCCAGGCCTTTGGTGCGATGCAGCGGGCTGACCGCCAAGTGGTTGATCGTGCCACGCGTACCGAGCACCCCACCGATCACCGCCCCCACCACCTCGCCGCTCCTATCGACGGCCACGTAGGCGGTGGTGGTTTCCTGTAACAGAACGCCTCGCAGGAATCGGGCATCCTGCCATTCGCAGAACGACACTTCGTCGAAGCCGCGCAAGAACCGCTCCATTCGCTCGGCATCCCTGACCATGGCCCGACGCAACAGCACCTCCTGCGTCGGGTCGTCCATGGGTTCGAGCCATTCAGCGAACAATGTCGAAAGCGGTCCCGGGCCGCGAGAAGGAGATTGCCAGGATCTGCCGGTACGCCATTTCATGGCTATGGACATTGCGCGCCGGGGTCACATAGTGGCGCATGTCACGATCCAGGAAGAACGTGGTGTCGAGGATATCCTCGTAGGTGGTCGCCGCCAGTTGTTCTTCCTGGGCGCTGTACAAACGGCTCTCGGCGCCGGCCACGTTGTTGCGGCCCCAGAAGTGCACGCCGCTGAACGGATAGCCGTCGCAATGTATCCCTTCGGGCGTGATTTCCAGCTCCTTGCCCGGCTTGATCTCGATGCGGATCTGATGGATCTGGCACTGCCAGATTTCCTCGTGCAGTTCCGGCGGCAAGACGTGCTTGTACACCTCGAAGTCGGTGTCGATCAGGCTGCGCATCACCGGTGAGTTGATCACTTCGTTGGAGAAGTCCTGGAAGTGCCGTTCCAAGCCGCCGACATAGCTGTTGTTGGCCTTGGACTGGATGTAGGCCCGGTGTTCGAGCTGCTTGAGCTCGCGGGTGGTGGGGTTGTATTCGAAGTCACTGTAGCGGCGAAAACGCATGCCTGACTCGGCCTGGCCGTAATAACTGTCGGGCTCCATGTTCTCCCAGCTTTTGGTCAACCGGACAAAATCGCCGAAATGACCGTAGAGGTTGAAGTCTCCACCGCGAACGTTAACGTACTTGTCACGTCTTAGCGCTTCGCCCACTTCCCTGTTCAGAACGATCATTTTTATCAGGTCTCCACTGCATTGAGCGGCCTAATCTAGTGGGTGCAGAATTTACGTCCATGAGAAAGAATTTGAGGCATTTCAAGCCGTGCTTGAAACGAAGGCAGAAGTGAAATAAGTAGGACTTTTTCTCGGGTAAAAGAGGGGTTTCAAAGGGATTTTTGGCCCATTCGGGCGCAAGACACCCGAACTCGAAAACATTGCCAACAAACCGTGGCAAGGGAGCTTGCTCCCGCTGGACCGGGCTGGCGCTCCAGTGCGCAGCGCTCCCCAAAAAGGGGCTGCTACGCAACCCAGCGGGAGCAAGCTCCCTCGCCACGGGTCATTGCAGGCCCTGGACCACCAAGGCCTTCTTACACCATCAGAAGACGTTGATCGGGTAATCCACGAATACCCGCAGCTCGTTGCCGCTGACGTTGTACTCGCTGGACTTCTGCGACACGCGCAGCACCGAACTGCGCAACCGCACGCTCAGGTCCTTGGCCGGACCGCTCTGGACCACGTACTTGAACTGGTTGAAGATCTCGCGCTCGGTCCCGCCTTCGCTGGTGGAGGTAGTGATATTGTCGCCACGCACATAGGCAACGTTGTAGCTCAGGCCCGGTACGCCGAAGGTGGTGAAGTCCAGGCCGTAGCCCAACTGCCAACTGCGCTCGTCCTCAGCGTTGAAATCGGACCAGTAGGAGTTGGCGAGGTAAATGGTATTGCCACCGTCACCCACCCGATTCTGCCCGCGCTGATAGCCGCCATAGGCGTAGCCCAGGTTGCTGTCGCCCGTGCTGCGCTGGTGGGCGAGCGTGAAGCTGTGCGGGCCGGTGGCGAAGGTGGCCGCCAGGCTCCAGATCTTGTTGTCGTCGCCGGTGACGTTGTTCTCGCGAACGTAGCTGTTGTCCAGCTTGGTCCGGTAGCCGTTGAAGTCCAGGGTCAGGGACTGATCCTTGGCCAGCGGGAACACATAGTTGGCGTTCACGTACTGCTTCTTCAACACGTCTTCGACGTCCGACGCGTAAAGCGATGCCTTGAACTGCTCGGTGAACTGATAGCTGCCGCCCAATACATTGATCGACTTCAGGCCACCGCTGTCACGGCCTTCGGCGCTCTTGCGCGATTCGGCGGTGAAACGTCCGGCATTCAGTTCCAGGCCCTTGATCTCTTTGGACGTGATCAGTGTGCCGGTGTAGCTTTCCGGCAACAGGCGCGAGTTGTCATAGCTGAGCACCGGCAGGGCCGGCATCTGGTCACCGTAGGCCAGTACGGTATTGGAGACGCGGAACTTGACCGCTGCGCCGAACTTGGACAAATCATCGGCGGCGTTTCCGCTGTCGCCTTGCTTGAAGAAGTCGATGCCTTGGGCCCCGCTGCGCCCCTTGCCACCGTCCAGGCGCAAGGCATACAGGCCGAAGGCGTCCACACCCACGCCGACGGTGCCTTGGGTGAAACCGGACGAGAACGTACCGATGACCCCTTGGCCCCACTCGGCCTTGTCTCTATTGCCATCTTTGTAGTCGCGGTTGATGTAGGCGTTGCGCAGCAGCACTTTCAAGCTGCTGTCTTCAACGAACCCCTTGGACTCCGCCTGGTCGTTGGCCATGGCTTGTGTCGTGCTCAAAATCCCCAGTGCGATCAGACCGATGCGCTTGTTCAACATGATTATTTTCCTTATATGGGTTGATACGCACTGCAACCGGCAGCCGAAATGGCGCTTTTCGCGCTCTTTTTCGGACTCTTGCTCCTGAAATAATGAAAAGGCCCGCCCACGATCGTTCGTGTCGGGCCTTTTTATTATTTAAGAGTCATGGCTGTTAGCCACAGGCGTGGGCGAATCCTAGTCGCGCCCTCAATATCATGTCAATTTCATGAATCGTCTGTAATTAGGCGAAAAACGTCTAAGAATTGTCCTATTGGCTCACGGCGACCAAGCTGTTTAATCACCGTGGCGAGGGAGCTTGCTTCCGCAGGCTGCGTAGCGGCCCCATTTTGTGAGCGCTTCGCGCTCAAGCGCGAGCAAGCTCCCTCGCCATGGGTTCACGGCTACCCCCATTGGACGCGTTTAACCCCGGACGCCATTCGCACACAAAAAAAGCGCTGCCATCCCGGCCAGCGCTTTTTATCAATCCGTCGAATTCTATCCTTGCATGACATCCCACAACGCTTCCAGCTCCGCCTCGCTGAACAGCCCGGCAGGGTAGCGCTCAACGATCAACCGGCGTGGGTCAGGTTCCCGGACCTGACGCGTTCCGTTGGATTTCAACCACTGCGCCAAAGCTTGAAGCGACTCACCATTGACAGCCAAGGGATGGCATGTGCGCTCGCCTATCATATTCATTCCAGCGCCCTCTCCTGGTTGATGAGCGGCCAATGTATCCAAGGTTTATGACAGAACAACTCAGTCGCTGAACTGCCGGAACACTGATACAAGAGCTATGCCAAAGTGCCCACGCCGCTGATCGACAACCGCAAAAAAGCCCGCGTGCCAATCAGGCCGCGGGCTTGCAGGGATGGATCCAAAATGCCCGACCCAGAGCCGGCGCAGCGCCTGTCACCAGGCTGTTACAACCGCACTCATTTTGTCCGCGGGGCGGGCTGTTGTTGGGTAAGGCAATGGATGTTGCCACCACCCAGTAACAGTTCTCGCCCAGGCACCATGACCACTTCATGCTCCGGAAACAGCTTCTGCAGGATTTCCCGGGCCGGTGTATCCAGCGGGTCGTCAAAACTCGGGACAATGATGCCGCCGTTGACGATCAGGAAATTCACATAGGACCCGGCCAGGCGGACACTCGGGTTGCGTTCCTGGGAACCTTCCACCGCATCCACGCCGGCACACTCTTGCTCGGTGGCGAACAACGGCCCCGGAATCGGCATCTTATGCACGATGAAAGGACGACCCTTGGCGTCGGTGCTGCCCTGCAACACTTTCATGGCAGCCTGGCAGCGGCTGTAGTTCGGATCCTGAGGATCGTCGGTCCAGGCCAGGAGCACTTCGCCGGGGCGCACGTAGCAGCAGAAGTTATCCACATGCCCATCGGTCTCATCGTTAAACAGGCCGTCCGGCAGCCAGATGACCTTGTCCACCGACAAATGCGCGCTGAGCACCGCTTCGATTTCCTCGCGGCTCAGGTGCGGGTTGCGATTGCGATTGAGCAGGCATTCCTCGGTGGTGATCAGAGTGCCTTCACCGTCGACATGGATCGATCCGCCTTCAAGCACGAAACCTTCGGTGCGATACCGCGGGCTGCGTTCGATTTCCAGGACCTTGCCGGCCACCTGTGAATCGCGGTTCCACGGTGCGTACAGCCCGCCGTCGAAACCACCCCAGGCGTTGAAATCCCAGTCGACACCGCGAACCTCGCCGTTGTCGTTGATGACAAAGGTCGGACCGGTGTCGCGAACCCAGGCATCGTCGCTGGACATCTCCACCAGGCGGATATTCGGCACGTCGAGACGGGCCCGAGCGTTTTCGTACTGGGCGGCGGACACGGCCACGGTCACCGGTTCGAAACGCGCAATCGCCTTGGCCACCGCAACGTGGGCCGCCTGAGCCGGCTTGCCACCCAGGCGCCAGTTGTCCGGACGCTCGGGCCAGATCATCCAGACCTGAGTCTGCGTCGCCCACTCGGCAGGCATGTGAAAACCATCGGCGCGGGGAGTGCTGCGCAACGTTGTCATGAATCAGGACTCCAGTGAGCGATGTGAAAAAAGAATGCACGTAGTGCGTGCTGGGAAAGACTTTATAAGCGATAAAAATCGGCTTTAAAAGGACAAAAAAATAATCGGGAAGAAAAAAACGCCTAAAACACCGACAAAAATCGATATTTCAACACTATGGGGACGAGCCTGCTCGCGATAGCGGTCAGCCAGACGACTATGGCGTCGAATGGAAAATCGCATCGCGAGCAGGCTCGCTCCCACAGGAAAGGTCTACGTCCCGGCGGTTACAATCCCTCCTCCAACACCTTAGTCAACATATCCACAAAAAAGTCCACGCTCTGGCGAGACGTGACCATCGGCGGCTTGATCTTGAGGATGTTCAGGTAATCGCCCGTCGGTTGCATGAAGATCCCCAGTTCGCGCAGGCGGTTGCACAGCGCCATGGTTTCTTCAGTAGCCGGCTCCAGGGTGTCGCGGTTGCGGATCAGCTCGACGCCCAGGTAGAACCCGGAGCCATGCACTGCACCAACCAATGGAAACCGGTCGATCAAGGCTTCGAGCCGGGCCTTGAAATGTCCGCCCACCACTTTCGCGTTTTCCCAGAGTTTTTCTTCTTCCATGACGTCCAGCACGGCCATGCCGATCTGGCAACTGACCGGGCTGCCGCCGGCCGAGGAGAAGAAATAACCCTCGGCCTCCAGCGCCTCGGCGATTTCCCGTCGAGTGATGACCGCACCCAGCGGCTGGCCGTTGCCCATGCCCTTGGCCATGGTAATGATGTCCGGCACCACGCCTTGCTCTTCAAAGCCCCAGAAGAACTCACCCATGCGCCCATAGCCTACCTGCACTTCGTCGGCGATACACACGCCGCCGCGCTCACGGACCATGGCATAGACTTGCTTCAAGTAGCCGGGCGGCAGCGCAATCCCACCCGCGTTACCGTAGACCGGCTCGCAAATGAACCCGGCAAGCTGGCGCTTCTGCTCGGCAATTTTCGCCAGGTTGTGCTCGACACTGCGCACGTAGTCCGGGGCGCTGTCGCGGCCACGGAATTCGCCGCGGTAGGTATTGGGCGCAGTCACCGGATGCACCCAGTCCGGGCGACTGCTCAAGGCCTGGGGGTTGTCGGCGATGGACGTGGACACCGCATCGGCGGCCACGGACCAACCGTGGTAGGCCTCCAGCACGCTGAGCATGTCCCGCCCGCCGCTGTAGGCCCAGGCCAGGCGGATCGCCAGGTCATTGGCCTCGGTGCCGCTGTTGACCAGGAACACCCGGTCCATGTTGGAGGGTGCCAGCGCCAGCAGACGTTCGGAAAACTCGGCAATCGCCGCGTAGTGAAAGCGCGAATTGGTATTGAGCAGCGACCACTGCCGGGCGGCCACCGCCGCCATGCGCGGATGTCCATGCCCCAGCACCGCGACATTGTTGAGCATGTCGAGGTAGGAGCGGCCCTGCATGTCGATCAGATGATTGCGCCAGCCGCGCTCGATCCGTGGCGGATCGACATAGTAGTGCTTCTGGGAACGGGCAAAGCTCGCATCGCGACGAGCCAGCAGGGCTTGCGGATCGACCTCCGGCTCGGCGTCGCAAGCCAACCCCAGCAGCACCGCCGGCGAAGGGCAAAGCGCTTGCCAGGCCGGCGCCCTGGACGGCGTGCAGAACAACGGCGGATTCAGTTGCGCGCTCCGGCACAATTGGACCCGCAGCAACCCGCTCACTTCGCCCAGTATCTGGCCCTTGACCAGCGCCGCGCCCGCATGCAGCGGCGAGGCGACACCCCACAGCCGCACGCTCAACTGCGCGCTGTCCAGCTGCAGGCCACCATCGGCGGTCTTGTGCACCACACCGGCGAACGGTGACTCCAGCGGCGTCCCCTGAGGGACGCTCAATTCCACGTGCAATGCAAAGGTCTCGGGCTCCACGGCGCTGTCCGGCCGGGTGCGGGACAAGCGGTACTGCCCGTAGCGGCTGGCGGCCAGCCCATGAACGCCAGCGGCCTCGATCAACAAGCGCTGGTCGATGTCCGGCTGTTCCCAGTTACCGGCCTCGAAATGCGGGCTCAGCACGCCGAGGTCGATCAGTGCGAACTCACGCCCCACCAGCGTCGGCAGTAGCGGTGCGAAACCTGCACTGGCAATCGGTGGCAGGCTGTGACCGGCGGCGTTGAGGATCGCCGCTTCCATCAGCTCGAAGGGCACCGAGTGGGCCACCCGGAAAATCTCCCATTCGTGCTCCAGGTTGTCGCGACTGTATTGGTTGTCCGGATCGATGCCGACCTGCTGCTCGCCACTGAGCACCAGCACGGCGGCACGCGCCACGATCAGCGGCCAGAGCGCCAGCAGCTCTTCATGTTGCAACGGGTTGACCGCGTGATAGGCCTTGACGGCCGGCAGGATAAAGAACGGATCGCCGTCGGCATGGTGCAGCAGGGCCGCGCAGGTCACCGACAGGTCGGTGATGCGCCAGGTGCGGATCAGGTCGCCGAAATCGATGACACCCTGCAATTGCCACTGGCGCTGGGCATCGCGCTGCCAGACCACATTGTCATCGGTGATGTCCATGTGGATCGCCTGCACCGGCAACCGGGCCTTGAGCGGTTGCAAACGCCGCTCGGCCTGCTGCGCGATATCGGCGATCAGGTTGCGCTGCTGCTCGTCGTGGATCACCGGCAGCAGGTGGTCGATCAGGGTGGTGGCGTGGCGGGCGTCCCATTGCAACGTCCGCTCCAGCCCCGGATGTTCAAACGTTGCCAATGCCAGGTCGATCTGCGCGCACAATCGACCCAGGCCGGTCACCAGCTCTGGCCCCAGGTGATTGAGTTGGGTCAGGGACTGGCCGTCGATGTATTCAAGCAGACGGACATGGACCGCTTGCCCGTCGACGTCCAGGGTCAACAGATCCTGGCCGTTACCAGCCGGCATCACCTTCGGGACTTTTACCACGCCGTGCTCGGCCAGCCGCTTGAGCGCGGCATGTTGCGCTTCAAGCTCCTTGAGGGCGTAGTCGCCATGGCAAATCTTGAGCACGAACCGCCCGCGCTCGCTGTCGACGCGGTAATTGAGGTCCTGCTGGCTGCCAAGGGGTCGCAGGTCACCGCTGAGTCCGTAATTCGAGCGCAGCAGCACCAGGGCCTGTTCGGCGCTGATCTGTGGGCTTGGCAAACTGGCACGGTGAACCAACGTAGCGAGTGGCATACAACGACCCCTTTTGGGTGGTTTTATTGAATGCCTATCTCGCCATTGAGCAAGAGGATAAGCAACCCCCTGCTTACTGAGAACTCGCGCCGTCCGCCACTTTTGGGCAAGAATAGGCGCCATTGTCCTATTCGATCCGCCGGAGAAACGCCCGATGAACGTAATCGCCACCGACCTGCCTGATGTATTGATCATCGAACCGAAGGTATTTGGTGATGACCGCGGTTTTTTCTATGAAAGCTTCAACGCCAAGGCATTCAAAGAACTGACCGGAGTAGAGACCCAGTTCGTACAGGACAATCACTCCCGCTCGCAGAAGGGCGTCTTGCGTGGCCTGCATTATCAGTTGCAGAACACTCAGGGCAAACTGGTACGGGTCAGCGCAGGTGAAGTACTCGACGTGGCTGTCGACATTCGTCGCAGCTCGCCCAATTTCGGTAAGTGGGTGGCCGTGCGACTGTCCGCCGACAATCACCGTCAGCTCTGGGTGCCGCAAGGCTTTGCCCATGGTTTTGTCGTACTGAGCGAATATGCCGAGTTCCTCTACAAGACGACTGACTATTACGACCCGTCTTCAGAGCGCAGCCTGCTATGGAATGACCCACAGCTGAATATCGACTGGCAACTGGGCGATATCACGCCGCAATTGTCGGGCAAGGACCTGGCTGCGTCATTGCTTCAGGATGCCGACGTCTTCGCCTGATCGCAGACTCCAACGTTCGTCGTAGGCATAATGCGCTTGTCCCCACAGGCGCACGCTCATGAACTCCACCCTTCCCCGCAGACCCCGTTGGCGCAGCCTGGCCTGGCTTGCGCTGTGCCTCGCGCCGCTGTTATGGCCGCTGGAGCATCTGGCCGAACGTTATTACCGCAGTGAATTGGCGGGGCAGAACCGTCAGACGCTGGACCTGTATGTCGCCAACCTGCTCGGCACACTGCACCGCTACGAGGTGCTACCGCAGATCCTTGGCGACCTGCCGGCGCTGCGCGCGGCGTTGCAGTCCCCGGACGACGGCGTCACCCAGGATAACGCCAACCGGCTGCTGAAAAATATCAGCACCCAGACCGGTGCCGAGGTCATGTACCTGATGGACCCCACCGGCAAGACACTGGCGGCGTCGAACTGGGACAAACATGACAGTTTCGTCGGACGCAATTTCGCCTTTCGCCCCTATTTCATCGAAGCCATGGCCGGACGCCTGGGACGCTTCTTTGGCTTGGGCACCACCTCGGCCAAGCGCGGTTACTTCTTCGCTGCCGCTGTGCGCGAGCACGAGGGCGAGAAAGTCATCGGCGTGCTGGTGGTCAAGGTCGACCTGGACCACACCGAAAGCTTGTGGGGCAAGACCCCGGAGCAACTGCTGGTCACCGATCACAATGGGGTGGTCATCCTCACGTCGCGCCAGGATTGGCGATTTCGCGCAACCCGGCCCTTGAGCGACGACGAACGCAAGGCCATCAGTGCCGTTCAACCCTATCCGACCCGTGATCCCAAGCCGCTGAACCTGGAAAGCAAGGCCTGGCTGACCCAGACCCAGTCCATCGAAGAGACTGGCTGGAGCGTGAGCATCCTCGCGCCACGCACACTGATCGACCGTCCGGTACGCACGGTGGTCGCCACCGGTGGCGCGGCGTTGCTGGTGTTGATGCTGCTGCTCGGGTTGATGATGCAGCGCCGACGTCACTATCTGGACCGGATCGCCTTCGAAGCCAAAGCCCGTCACGAGCTGGAGGGCCGCGTGGCGGAGCGTACCAGCGACCTGGAAGGCCTGAACCGGCGACTGCGCCAGGAAGTCCTCGAGCGTGAGCAGGCCCAGCAGGAACTGGTCCGCGCCCAGGATGATCTGGTGCAGGCCGGCAAATTGTCCGCCCTGGGTACCATGTCGGCGAGCATCAGCCACGAGCTCAACCAGCCATTGGCGGCCATTCGCAGCTACGCCGAGAACGCCGAAATATTGCTCGACCACCAGCGCACCGAGGACGCCCGGGGCAATCTCAAGCTGATCAGCGAATTGACCGGGCGCATGGCGTCGATCATCGCTCACCTGCGCGCTTTCGCCCGCCGCGACCGCCACGCCCCGGAAAGCGTCGCCCTGCAACCGGCGCTGGACGATGCCCTGGCGCTGCTTGCCAAACGCCGCCGCAGCATGGAAGTGGAGCTGATCCGCGACCTGCCGGCCGCTACGCTGTGGGTCGAGGCCGGCGAGACCCGCTTGCGCCAGGTCCTGGGCAACCTGCTGGCCAATGCCCTCGACGCCCTGACCGAAAAAGGCCCGCCGCGCAAACTCTGGCTCAGTGCCCAGGCCCATGAAACCGGCGTCAACCTGTACATCCGCGATAACGGCCCGGGGTTCTGCATGGAAGCCCTCGGCCGCGCCGGGGAGCCGTTCTACACCACCAAGACCCGCACCCAGGGCCTTGGCCTGGGGCTGGCGATCTGCGACACCCTGATGCGCGCCTTCGGCGGCGAACTGTCATTCGCCAACCACAAGGAGGGCGGCGCCCTGATCACTCTGAAGCTGCGTCCCGGCGCGCCCGGGGTGAGCCTGCAACCTTCCGAGGACCGTAGTGTATGACCATCGACAACCGGATAGAGGTGGTGTTGATCGACGATGATCCCCACTTGCGTCAGGCCTTGAGCCAGACCCTCGACCTGGCCGGTCTGAAGATCCTGCCCCTGGCCGAGGCCAGGGGCGTGGCCGGACAACTGCCCCGCGACTGGCCAGGCGTGGTGGTCAGCGACATTCGCATGCCGGGCATGGACGGCCTGGAACTGCTCAGTGAACTTCACGCCCAGGACCCGGAGCTGCCGGTGCTGCTAATCACCGGCCACGGCGACGTGCCGCTGGCGGTGCAGGCGATGCGTGCCGGGGCCTATGATTTCCTGGAAAAACCGTTCGCCAGTGACCATCTGCTCGACAGCGTGCGCCGCGCCCTGGCCTTGCGCCGATTGGTGCTGGATAACCGCAGCCTGCGCCTGGCACTGAGCGATCGGCATGAACTCAGTGCCCGTCTGGTAGGCCAATCAACGCCGATGCTGCGCCTGCGCGAGCAGATCGGCGCACTGGCGGCGACCCGCGCCGACGTGCTGATCCTCGGGGAAACCGGTGCCGGCAAAGAAGTGGTCGCCCGGGCGCTGCATGACCTTTCAGGTCGGCGCAACGGGCCGTTCGTGGCGATCAATGCCGGCGCCCTGGCCGAGTCAGTGGTGGAGAGCGAGCTGTTCGGCCACGAGCCCGGCGCATTCACCGGCGCGCAGAAACGCCGCATCGGCAAGTTCGAGTTCGCCAACGGCGGCACGCTGTTTCTCGATGAAATCGAAAGCATGAGCCTGGACGTCCAGGTCAAGCTGCTGCGCCTGCTGCAAGAACGGATGGTGGAGCGGGTGGGTGGCAATCAACAGATCCCATTGGACATCCGCGTCATCGCCGCCACCAAGGAAGACCTGCGCCAGGCGGCCGATCAAGGGCGGTTCCGCGCCGACCTGTATTACCGCCTGAACGTCGCTCCGCTGCGCATACCGCCGCTGCGCGAACGGGGCGAGGATGCGCTGATGCTGTTCCAGCATTTCGCCAACGAAGCCGCCGCTCGCCACGGCCTGCCGCCCCATGAACTGCAACCGGCGCAACGGGCGTTGCTGTTGCGCCACAGCTGGCCGGGCAACGTACGGGAATTGCAGAATGCCGCTGAGCGCTTCGCCCTGGGCCTGGAACTGGCGCTGGATAACAGCGCACCCGATGGCAGCCCCGGCGCGCCGGTGGAGGTGATCAGCGGAGGTCTGAGCGAGCAGGTGGAAAACTACGAGAAAACCCTGATCGCCGCCGAACTGGCCCGTCCCCACAGCTCGGTACGCAGCCTCGCCGAAGCCCTGGGTATCCCGCGCAAGACCCTGCACGACAAGCTGCGCAAACACGGGCTGACCTTTGGCGACAGCAACCACGGCGCGTCCGATGAGCCCGATTGAGCGTTCTTCATTGTCCATTCAAGCAAGAGGCCCGGCCATGAACCGTGACAGCCGCTACCTGGAATCCGTCCTGCACCACGACATCCCGCTGACTCGGAACATGGGCCTGAAAGTGCTCGATTGGCAGGCCCGCCAGCTGCGCCTGTTTTTGCCGCTGGAGGCCAACGTCAACCACAAGAGCACCATGTTCGGCGGCAGCCTGTACTGCGGCGCCGTGCTCGGCGGCTGGGGCTGGCTGCACCTGGCGCTGCGCGAGGAGGGTATCGAGGATGGGCACATCGTGATTCAGGAAGGGCAGATCAGCTACCCGCTGCCGGTCACGGACGATGCCACCGTCGTCTGCGACGCGCCTGAGGAAAAGGTCTGGAAACGCTTTTTGGCGACCTACCGACGCTACGGACGGGCACGGCTGAGTTTGCAGACGCAGGTGCTCAATACAGGGAGTGACGAAGCGGCGGTGCGATTCGAGGGGCAGTATGTGCTGCACCGCTAGAGGCACCGCAATCGCTGTGGCGAGGGAGCTTGCTCCCGCTGGACTGCAAAGCAGTCCCGGTATTTGGCGGTTGCTGCGCAACCGAGCGGGAGCAAGCTCCCTGGCCACTGAGACAGGTGCGAATCAGGAACGCGCCAGTTCCAGTAGCTTCCCACGCCACGCGGCCTTCGCCGGCAACGCCAGAAACGACTCATTCAGCAGCGACTCTCGGGCCGGATAACAGAACGGCTCGCCACGCAGATCCAGCACCTCGCCACCGGCCCCTTCCAGCACGCCCTGGGCGGCGGCGGTGTCCCATTGAGAGGTCGGGGCCAGACGTGGGTAACAATCCGCCGCACCCTCGGCCAACAGGCAAAACTTCAACGAGCTACCGATATTGGTCAGTTGCAATTCACCCAAGATCGCGCTCAAGCCTTCCAATAGACGCTCCTGCTCCACACTCGTGTGACGGCGGCTGGCGACCACCGTGAAGGCCTCACCCGGCGCCAGCACATTGCGAACCGTAATCGGCAAAGGCTCGTCGTCCTTGTCGCCACGCCACGCCCCCAGCCCTCCGCCGCCGACATAAAAGCGTCCATTGGTGGGCATCGATACCACGCCAAACACCACGCGCCCCTGCTCCACCAGCGCGATATTGACGGTGAATTCCTCGCTGCCCGAAATGAATTCCTTGGTCCCATCCAGCGGGTCCACCAGCCACCAGCGTTGCCAGCCGGCACGCACGCTTTGCGCGATATCGGCGTCTTCTTCGGAAAGAATCGGGATATCCGGCGCGAGGGCCGTCAGCCCGGCCACGATCACGTCATGGGCGGCCATGTCGGCGGCGGTCACCGGCGATTCGTCGGCCTTGCGGTTGACCTGCACATCGGCGCGCCAGAACGGCAGGATCGCCTCGCCAGCCTTGAGCGCCAATTCGATGACCGGGGCAATCAGGGGATGGGAAAAATTCATGACAGCACCGCTGCGCGCTGGGCCAACACATCGCGGGCCAGGTATAACGCGGCCAGGGCCCGACCTTCGGTGAACTGAGGGTTCTGCGCCAAGATCGACAACTCTCGCAGGTTGACCTTGTCCACACGCATCGGCTCGGGCTCGTCACCCTCCAGCCGCTCTTCATACAAATCGGTCGCCAGCACTACCTGAATCTTCTGGCTCATGTAGCCGGGAGACAACGACAGTTCGGTCAGATGCTCCAATTGCCGCGCACCGAAACCCGCCTCCTCCTTGAGTTCCCGCTCGGCGGCCGCCAGCACGTCTTCACCCGGCTCGATCAGGCCTTTGGGCAAGGACAGCTCGTAGGCATCGGTGCCACCGCAATATTCTTCCACCAGTACCGCATGGTCGGCATCGAGCATCGCCACGATCATGACCGCGCCGTACCCCGCCCCCTTGCTCGCCAGACGTTCATAGGTACGCTCCACGCCGTTGGAAAAACGCAGTTTCAGTTCTTCCACGCAAAACAGGCGGCTGGTGGCGACGATCCGGCGATCGAGGATAGTGGGTTTCTGGCGCATAGACGGCTCCCTGGGCGATAGCAGGCTACTATACCCGGCCTATCCTGATTGTTTGTGTCGGATATCCGTTTACCGCTGGAGAAGTTTTTATGGCCTTGTTGCCCTGGCACGAGATCGATACGGTGCTGCTGGACATGGACGGCACTTTGCTGGACCTGCATTACGACAACCATTTCTGGATGGAACACCTGCCCCAGCGCTACGCCGAACTGCACGGCGTGAGCCGGGCGATGGCGGAGATGGAGTTGCAGCCGCTGTTCGAGCGCAACGCCGGGCAGTTGCAATGGTACTGCCTGGATTTCTGGACAGCCGAACTGAAGCTGCCGGTGCGCGAGCTGAAGCTGGAAACCGCGCACCTGATCGCCTTGCGCCCGGACGCCGACACCTTCCTGGCGGCGATCCAGCGGGCCGGCAAGCGCGTGGTGATGATCACCAACGCCCACCGCGACTCGCTGTCCCTGAAGCTGGAACGTATCGAACTGGCGCCCTACTTCGAACGCCTGATCAGCTCCCACGACTACGGTTTCCCCAAGGAGAACCGTCAATTCTGGGACGCCCTGCAAGCCGACCTGAATTTCGACCCGGCCCGCAGCCTGTTCATCGATGACACCCTGCCGGTGCTACGCAGCGCCCGGGACTTCGGCGTGGCGCACCTGCTGGCGGTCAGCGAGCCGGACAGCCGCAAGGGGCCGAAGGATACGGGGGAGTTTGCGGCGGTGACGGACTACCGGACGCTCATCGAAGGGCTCTGACGCGATCAGTGTGGCGAGGGAGCTTGCTCCCGCTGGACCGGGCTGGCGCTCCAGTGCGCGGCGCTCCTCCAAAAATGCGACTGCTACGCAGCCGAGCGGGAGCAAGCTCCCTCGCCACAGGTATCGGTTACTCAGGAATACGCAGCACCTGTCCCGGATAGATCTTGTCCGGGTGCGTGAGCATCGGCTTGTTGGCCTCGAAAATCTTGTTGTACTGGTTCGCGTCGCCGTATTCAGTCTTGGAGATGGCGCTGAGTGTGTCGCCCCTCTTCACGGTGACGAAACGCGCAGCTTTCGCCACTGGGCCGGTCACCGTGATCTGGTCATCCACACTGCCAACCCCTGCGATATTACCTACGGCCAACAGGATTTTTTCCTTTTCTTCCTGGCTGCTTACTTCACCGGTCACCGTGACTTTGTCACCTTCGATGGTTGCGTGAACATTCGGATTACCCAGCCCGACCTGCTTGATGTGCTCTTTCAACTGCTCGCTGGCATTGGCATTGCCAGGCGTCAGCAGGTCGATCAGTTTTTCGCCTGCTTCCTTCACAAAGTTAAAAAGACTCATGGTGCACACTCCTTGGATTTAAGTGTCCAAACGCCAAGACTAGACCAACCCAGACGAACCCGGTGCCCAGCCGACCAATGACCCCGTCACCCGCAAGCGCTAGAATCCGAAACTTCCTGCGCTCTGGAGCGAAGATGGACATCAAGCAGCTGAAATTTCTTATCGCACTGGATGAAACCCGCCACTTCGGCCAAGCCGCCGCCCGCTGTCACATCACCCAACCGACCCTGTCGATGCGCCTGCGCAGTCTCGAGGAAGAACTCGAGCTGCCATTGGTCAATCGCGGCCAGCGCTTTGAAGGGTTTACCGCGCCGGGAGAGCGGGTGCTGGCCTGGGCGCGCACGGTGCTGGCGGCCTATGACGGCCTGCAGGCCGAAGCGGCGGCCTGTCGCGGTAATCTGGTGGGCACGCTGCGCCTGGGTGTGGTGCCGCTGTCGGATTTCGATCCGCTGGCGATGATGCAGCGCTTGCACACCGAGCACCCCAACCTGCGTTTTGAACTGTCCTCCCTGAGCTCCGAGCAAATCCTCGAGCAATTGGCGAACAACCGCATCGACCTGGGCATTTCCTATCTCGAGCGCCTGGACAGCGAGCGTTTCGAGGCCCTTACGTTCAGCCATACCCGCATGGGCCTGCTGTACGACCAGCGATTTTTCTTTTTTGGCGAGCAGCCGCTGACCTGGCAGGCACTGATCGAATTGCCCTTGGGCATGCTCACCAGCGGCATGCATTTTCGTCAGTCCATCGACTACAACTTTCACAGCCGGGGCCTGACGCCTCAGCCGCTGTTGCAAACCGACGCCGTGCATCAATTGTTACAAGCTGTGCACGGCGGACTGTGTTGCGCAGTGATGCCCTTGGAAAACGGCCTGGATGTGCTGACCGAAGACCTGCGCATCCAGCCTATCGAAAGCGCACAGACGCTGGTCCCGCTGGGAATGATCATGCGGCGCGGCGCGCCACGTTCGGCGCTGGCGGAGGCCTGCTTCGCCCTCTACCAGAAATCAATGACAGGAAGTTGATCGACGTCATCTATTGAAAGATCAGTAATAGCGATTAGACGTGGCAGATTGCCGCATTTAGTCTTACCACTATTCCTACTTTCAGTGATGCCCATGAACGACAAGCCCCCTGCTTGCCCGGCACCCTCGGTGGAAACACCCGGGCCGGCCGCCAGCCAGAGCTATCGCTACTGCAATCTGGACCGCTCGCAATCGGACAGCACCGCGCTGGCCGAGGAAGTGGCGCTGGCGATTGCCTATAACGGCATCAGCCAGGCCGTCATGCTGGTCACCCCGACCGACCTTGAAGACTTCATCGTCGGCTTCAGCCTGGGCAGCGGCATCATTGAAGACGCGACGGACATCTATGACCTGCAACTGATCGGCGCAGGTTCCGCGCACCATGCCCAGGTGACCATCGCCAACCGTGCGTTCTGGAACCTCAAGCAACAACGCCGACAACTGGCTGGTACCAGCGGCTGTGGCCTGTGCGGCGTAGAAGCGGTGGAGCAGGCGTTGCCCAACCTCAAGGTCTTGCCAGGCGCGCCGCTCCCACCTGCGCAATGGCTCGATGGCCTGCGCCAGCGGATCAGTAAGTTCCAACCCCTGGGCCAGCACTGTGGGGCGGTCCACGCAGCGCTGTTCATGAACGCCCAGGGCGAGTTATTGCTGGGCCGCGAAGACATTGGCCGGCATAACGCCCTCGACAAGCTGATCGGCGCGCTGGTCCGGCAACAGATCCCGGTCGCCGGGGGCCTGGCCATCGTCACCAGCCGTTGCAGCCTGGAATTGATCCAGAAAGTGCTGCGCGCCGGTGTCCAGACCCTGGTCAGCCTGTCGTCGCCCACCGGTCTTGCCGTGCAGTGGGCCCGCCAACACAACCTCAACCTCATCCACCTGCCGCAAAAAAGTGCGCCGCGGGTCTACAGCCCTGCGATGGAGAATCAAGCGTGAGCAATCATCAACAAGCCGACCAGAAACCAGTACCGCGCTACAAGCCCTACAAGGGCCCGGCCGGCGGTTGGGGCGCGCTGATCAGCGTCGCCCAGGCCTGGCTGACCAGCGATAACGCGCTGAAAAACATCCGCATGATGCTCAAGACCAACCAGAACGGCGGGTTCGACTGCCCCGGCTGTGCCTGGGGCGACTCGCCGGAAAGCGGCATGGTCAAGTTCTGCGAAAACGGCGCCAAGGCCGTGAACTGGGAAGCCACCAAGCGTCGCGTCGATGCTGCCTTCTTTGCCCGTCACAGCGTGACCTCGTTGCTGGAACAGAGCGACTACTGGCTCGAATACCAGGGCCGCCTGACCGAGCCGATGAGCTATGACGCCGAAACCGACCGCTACAAGCCCATCAGTTGGGAAGCGGCGTTCGCACTGATTGGCAAGCACCTGCAAGGGCTGTCCAGTCCGAACCAGGCCGAGTTCTATACCTCCGGCCGGGCCAGCAACGAAGCGGCCTACCTGTACCAGCTGTTCGTACGCGCCTTCGGCACCAACAACTTCCCCGACTGCTCGAACATGTGTCACGAAGCCAGCGGCGTGGCGTTGTCCCAGAGCGTCGGCGTGGGCAAGGGCACGGTGACCTTCGACGACTTCGAGCATGCCGATGCCATTTTCGTCTGGGGTCAGAACCCCGGCACCAACCACCCACGGATGCTCGAGCCGCTGCGTGAAGCGGTGAAGCGCGGCGCCCAGGTGGTGTGCATCAACCCGCTCAAGGAGCGTGGCCTGGAGCGTTTCCAGCATCCGCAGCACCCGTTCGAAATGCTCACCAACGGCGATAAGCCGACCAACACCGCCTATTTCCGCCCAGCCCTGGGCGGCGACATGGCAATCCTGCGGGGCATGGCGAAGTTCCTGCTGCAATGGGAACGCGATGCGCAGAAGGCCGGCGAGCCGGCGGTGTTCGACCACGTATTCCTCAACGAACACAGCGCCAACGTGCTGGATTACCTGGCGGTGGTCGACGACACGCCGTGGGAGCAGATCGTCGCGCAATCGGGCATGAGCCTGGCTGAAATCGAACAAGCGGCGCGCATGTACGCCCGGAGCAAGAACGTGATCATGTGCTGGGCGATGGGGCTCACCCAGCATCGTCATTCGGTGGCGACCCTGCAGGAACTCGCCAACGTCATGCTGCTGCGCGGCAACATCGGCCGGCCAGGCGCCGGGCTGTGCCCGGTACGCGGTCACAGCAACGTCCAGGGCGACCGGACCATGGGCATCAACGAACGTCCACCGGTGGCGTTTCTCGACACCCTGGAGCGCCGCTTCCAGTTCAAGGTGCCGCGGGAAAACGGCCACAACGTGGTCGAGGCGATCCATGCCATGGCCGAAGGGCGGGCGAAGGTATTCATCGGCCTGGGCGGCAACTTCGCCCAAGCCACGCCGGACAGCCAGCGGACCTTCCAGGCCCTGACCAACTGCGACCTGACCGTGCAGATCAGCACCAAGCTCAACCGCAGCCACCTGGCCCACGGCAAGCAAGCGCTGATCCTGCCGTGCCTGGGGCGCACCGACATCGACCTGCAATCCGAAGGCGCGCAAGCGGTGACCGTGGAAGACTCGTTCAGCATGGTCCACGCCTCCAAGGGCCAGTTGCAACCGCTGTCGAACCAGATGCGCTCCGAACCCTGGATCATCGCCGGCATCGCGGCTGCCACCCTGGGCAGCCACCCGGTGGACTGGAACTGGCTGGCGGCCGACTACAGCCGCATCCGCGACCTGATCGCCGATACCGTCCCCGGCTTCAAGGATTTCAACGAAAAAATCCAGAACCCCGGTGGCTTCTACCTGGGCAACAGCGCCGGTTCGCGTCGCTGGAACACGGCGTCGGGCCGGGCCAACTTCAAGCCTAACCTGCTGCCGACCGACCTGGTGCACGAACGCACCCGTGCCACCGGCCAGTTGCCGGACCTGATCATGCAATCGATGCGCTCCCACGATCAGTACAACACCACCATCTACGGCCTCGATGACCGTTATCGCGGTGTTAAAGGCCAGCGCGACGTGTTGTTCGCCAACGAGGCCGACATCATTCGCCTGGGTTTCCGGCCGGGGCAGAAAGCCGACATCGTCTCGCTCTGGGATGATGGTCGCGAACGTCGGGTCAAGGGTTTCACCCTGCTGGCGTTCGACATTCCGGCCGGGCAGGCTGCTGCCTACTATCCTGAAGTGAACCCGTTGGTGCCCTTAGAGAGCATCGGCGACGGCAGCCACACGCCAACGTCGAAGTTCGTGGCGATTCGCCTGGAAGCGGCCAGTGAGGATGGCTTGATCCTGGCCAAGTCGGCCTGACGTTCCTGTGGGCAAGGGGCAAAAAACCTTGCCCACTACGCAATACTGTCCACTTAAGCACATCGCTGAACCGTGGTGAGGGAGCTTGCTCCCGCTTGACCGGCTGGCGTTCCAGTGCGAAGCGCGCACAAAAAAGGGCTGCTGCGCAGCCCAGCGGGAGCGAGCTCCCTCGCCACGATGAGTTCATACGCGTCAAGTGAACGGTATACGCCATCCATTGCACTTTTCGACCACCCACAAAAAAGGCCGCTTTCCCTAGAAAACGGCCTGTCCGAAGTAGCTAAAGACCGGGTAAAACGGCTTAAGTTCCAGACTAAAAACAATAACTTAGAGAATTGTGCACAAGTCGTGTTACTCGTCGGATTTCGATTGTCACGCAGCGAAGCCAGCCTCAGGATCGCGCCGTCATCCCTTTGAGGCTCCTCTATGAAGTTCTCCTCCATTCTCTTGTTGTCCCTTGGCCTGGTCAGCGGCATCGCCTCTGCGGGTGGTACTGCCGAAGCAGGCGTTGGCGGCGCATTGGGCGGGGTTTTGGGTTCGGTCGTCGGCCAGTCCCTGGGCGGCAACACCGGCTCCACTATCGGCGCGGCCCTGGGCGGCGCGGGCGGTAGTGCGGTCGGTGCAGACAAACACAGCCGCGGCGAAGCAGCCATCGGTGGTGCGCTGGGCGCAGCCGGCGGTAACGTGGTCGGCCGCAGCGTAGGCGGTACCACCGGCAGCCTGATCGGCGCGGCAGCGGGCGGCGGTGCCGGCGGCGCGCTGGGTAACTACATGGGCAAGGACGACGACGATGATCGTCGTTATGACGGCCGCCGCGGCGATCGACGCTACTACCGTGACGGCCATCCGGGTCGCGGCCATGCCTATGGGCATCGCAAGCATCACCATCGCCACTACCGCGACTAACGGCTGACTGATAACGCCGTTGACAATCGCAGCCTCCGACAGCGCCTGGCGCTGATCGCAGGCTGCGATTTTCGTTTCAGACCACCAGTCGCTGCAAAGCCCCGCGCAACCGATCCGGAATCGCCACCGGTCGATTCGACGCCCGATCCACGAACACATGGACAAACCGTCCCGCTGCGCACGCCTCCTCTTCACCTTCCTTGAACACCGCCAGCTCGTACTGCACCGAGCTACTGCCCAGCTTGGCAACGCGCAAGCCGACTTCAATTTTTTCCGGAAAAGCGATCGAGGCAAAGTAGTCGCAGGAGGAACTCACCACAAACCCCACCACCTCGCCGCCATGAATATCCAGGCCGCCGGTTTCGATCAGGTAGGTGTTCACCGCCGTATCGAAAAAGCTGTAGTAGGTGACGTTGTTGACGTGACCGTATACATCGTTGTCATGCCAGCGCGTAGTGAGCGGTTGCAAGTGCAGGTATTCGGAACGTTGGGGCATCAGTTGTCCTTGTGGGGGGCTCGTTGATGGGTTCGTGGCGCCGGGCCGGACCTAGCGCTGGGCGAAGCCCTTGCCCTGGGCTGCCAGTTCGCTGATCAGCCGTGCAGGCTTCCAATGATCGCCCTGCTTCGTTTCAAGCTCCAGCAGCCGCACGTGAATGTCATCCAGGCCCTGTTCATCGGCCCAGGCCATCGGGCCACCCTTGTCCGCCGGGAATCCATAGCCATTGAGGTAGACCAGGTCAATATCGTGGGCCGACTCGGCAATGCCTTCCTGCAGGATCTTCGCCCCTTCGTTGACCAACGCCAGCAGGCAGCGCTCGCGGACTTCTTCCGGTCCAATTTCGCGACGCTGAAAACCCAGCTCTTCACTGACCCGCAGCACCAACGCATCGACTTCAACATCATGCTCGGCCTGTCGGCTGCCAGGTTCGTAGTGATAGTAACCGTTGCCGCTCTTCTGCCCGAACCGCCCCAATTCGCACAAGCGATTATCCACTTGCACCTCGGGTGCATCCTGGCCTTTGCCCGCCAGCTCACGGGCGCGCCATTCCAGATCGATCCCAACGACGTCGTACATACGGAACGGGCCCATGGCGAAACCGAAAGCCTGCAATGCCGCATCCACCTGATGGGGAAATGCCCCCTCCAGCAGCATCTTGCGCGCCTCCAACACGTAGGGGTGCAACATGCGGTTGCCGATGAAACCGTGGCAATTGCCAGAAATCACGCTGACCTTGCCCATGCGCTTGCCCAACACCAGGGCCGCCTCCAGCACCGCCTTGGAAGTCTGCGCACCGCGTACGACTTCCAGCAATTTCATGATGTGCGCCGGGCTGAAAAAATGCAGGCCCAGTACCTGGGTGGGCCGCTGCGTGACTGCAGCAATGGCATCGATGTCCAGGGCCGACGTGTTGCTTGCCAGGATCGCCTCGTGCTTGAGCAGGCCATCGAGTTCGCGGAAAATTTTCTGCTTCAGTTCGAGGTTTTCATACACCGCCTCGATCACCAGGTCCACGTCGCGGATTGCCGTGTAGTCATCGGCGGGGGTCACCCGCGCGATCCGGGCATCGGCTTCGCCCTGGTCAATACGTCCCTGGCGCACGCTGTGGGCGTAGGTCTCAGCCACCGCGATCAGTGCCTGCTCAAGCATCTGTGGATTGTTGTCGACCCACTGCACCGCTACTCCGGCATTGGCCAGGCACATCACAATGCCCCGCCCCATAGTGCCTGCACCGACCACGGCGGCGCGCTGAATATCGAAGGGTGTCTGGCTCATGTTGGCTCTCTTGTTGGCGATCCAAAGACAGCCTTCACCTTAGCCAGCGTGAGATTTTTTTTGAAATTTATTCGTGTGATGGTGGGCATTCAGCGGATGGATACCCCCCCGCTTTTACCATAACCAGAAGACAGTCAACCATACGACGTTAAATACAGATCCAATTCTTTGCAGAAGGACATCCTTCCCAACCGTTCAATTTCCAACACTTGCTTCGCAGAAAGCTTAAAGTCCGCGCCAACGTGACTATCGACATTTTTCCATTGCATCACCGACATCAGCTGCTCCATCGGCAACTGGATGCATTGCTCAAATACCAGCCCATTCTTATCTGGAGAAAAGCCCAAAATATTAAAAGTCCCCCACTCCACAACTTTCTTCCATTTTCATCATCCACCTAATCTGCTAAAGCTGTTCAGCAGACACCTAAGTCCTTAAAAAAACACTAACCATGCAGTTTAATAATCATAAACTACAGCTGATTTGAAAAATAAGCAGGATCATGGATACTTTTCCCCAGTATAGTTTCCAAAATTTCAAGCTGATACCTTGATAAATCATAGCCCTCCCAACCCTGCTGTTCAGCAGCCCACCCCATAATTACTCTCAGAACCTCGTCATAACCCTCGGGGAGCCTTTCTTCAAAAGCGAGCAACCCAGTAGTATTGTAAAAAGCTTCAACTGTGTAGAGCATGGCCTGACGCTCAGATTTAATATGAGCTTGGTTTGTACGGTATGTGATATCAGAAGATTGAACAAATTTGAATTCATGCTCACCAAATATCCCGATAATCAAATGACACTTGATAGTCGTAGGCAGACAAATCAAGAACATGCACAAAATGGGGCTGTAATATGACGACCCACTCATCATTCACGTCAAAACCGCCTACATTTACATTGTCCTCAACCGGAACACCGAGAGCATCCATCACCCAAGGATCATCGCCAAAATCCTTGGTATACTCACGACCTTGACCAAGTTCTGTTTTCTTGTCGTACCAATCCAATTTGAGTTTTAAACCCATCATTCTCTCACAAATATTTTTTGATATTACGATCTGGTTTGGGACCATCAATTTGCTCGCCTGTTAAATAATCATAGGCCCCCAAATGACTTCCATCGCTTGCACGGTATGCCTCCAGCTCGCCGTGCATGAAATCCCACTCATAAATTATTCTGCCTTTTTTATCGGCCCACCGCTCTCGAAAGCCGCCGCCTCCCTGGCGAGGAGTCTTCTTTTTAACAACTCTTAAGTCAGGGAACCCTGCAATCTCCGTCACCTTGGGTGCGACATGGTATTCATGCCCTACGTCCGGCAACCCTTTACGCCGAATACTAAAAACTATGTATAGCGGCGAAACCCCGGAATCCGCCGGAAACACAAGAATGAAATCCTTGTACTCCGGTGGATAAATCGGATTGACGATAATGCTGTCCGCCGCGGGGGTTGGTGGAAAGATCCAGATATGAGGTGCCTGGGGAGCGGCCTCCAAGGCCGGAATTCCCAGCGTCGCCGAAGGATCTTGCGCTGGCGTCCAGATCAATTCGACCCCATCGCCAAAGTCCGCGACATAGAGGTCGCCGCGAACCTGGAAGGTCACCACTGGAATCATTTCCCAGTCAGGTCGTGCCTGGGTGTTGTAGCCATACCCTTTCAGCGTCCCGTCGGCTCGGGTTTCGATATGCAAGCGAACACGGGTGCGAGCGTGTGCCAGGGAGCGCAATTGATCTTCGGTATAGAGTGAGCCATCACCCAGGCTGGTAGGCGCCAACAAGCCCACCAGCCCCAGCAACGCACCCGCCGCCACAGGTGCGGAGATCGCGCCGACAGCGGCACTGGTGCCGGTACCCATGGCATTCAGTGCCGTCCCGCCCAAGGCAAACGTACCGAAGCTGGCCGGTAACGTACCGGTGATTCTTTTCAGCGGTACGCGTCCCGACTCGTCTACCTGGCGCCCACCCAGCAGCGTCACCGTGCCGTACTCTTTCACAAGCTCCGTAGGGATGTAGCCGGTTGGATTGCAGTAGTCGATAACCGCATCGGGCAACTTGCAGGACTTGGTGAATACGCAGCCCCGTATGGCCGGAGCGTGCTCTTGGTGCAGTTGGGCCAGGCGCGCCTTCATGTAAGCGTCCTGTCTGCCGAGCATGGCGTCGTGGCGTTGTTGATCGACTTCTCGCTTGGCCAGCTCGGCTGGGGTCATATCCCGCAGCTTCCTGTAGCCCCAATCGCCACCATGGTGCTCCCAGACCTGAGGCTCACCGGGTTTTCCTTTGCTCATCGTTCGTCCTTGCCCGGCCGTATCAACCCGGATTGAAAGGGAGGGACAAACCTTACCGACCAATTAAAAGAACGCTTACCAGACGCTTCCTGAATCGTTGTGGGATCGTTCCTCTTTGTTCCGGTACAACGATTTCCCCCTGGCATTTCCCATCCAGACGCGCCCTTCGGCCCGGACTCCGCCATGCACCTCACCCCAGGCTTCCTGCGTCAGTTCGTCGAGCCTCAGAAACGCTACCGGATGGTGCAGCGCCAACCCTTTTCTCTATGCCACGAAGTGATACAAATCCGAGCACTTTGATGCCTCGTCCATGGCTCTCCAGCGGGTTAAGGTGCGCCATCATTCATGCGTTACGCCGAGGCTTGGAAGCCGGGCGTTCAACACTCTGTTCAAGGACCGAACCATGCCCTACCCGTTTTCTGCGCCATGCGCGCTGGCGATTGCGTCAACCTTCCTATTGAGCGGCTGCCTGACCCTGCCCGCCTCCTCCGGCATTGAACCCGCCGAGTTCGAAACCCCGGAGTATCACGCCCAACCTGGCTTGGCCGTGGTCAAGGCTTCGTCCCTGTACGCTCGTGGAGGCAGCGGCCAGAACGTAACCGTGGCGCTGGTCGATTCGGGGCTCGCGGGTGATTTGAAGGAGTTCGAAGGCAGGCTGGCCGACCCTGGGTTCGATTATGTCGAGGGGCGCGCCGCTACGATTGACCGGATCGGCCACGGCACGCAAATGGCCGGCATCCTTGCCGCCAACAAGGACGACCGGGGCATGCATGGCATCGCGTTCAATGCACGGCTGATCCCCTTCCGTTTCGGCGACGATAACGAGCCGTTCTTCTTCGACAACAACATCGCACAGTCCTGGCAAAGTGGCTTCGACAAGGGCGCCCGAGTGTTCAACAACTCGTGGGCCAACGCCATTCCGGCCACTGAAATCAACGAAGCGCGGTACAACCAGGTGATGCCAGATTCCCTGGCGGTTGCCCGGAAACTGGTAGCGGACGGCGCCGTATTTGTCTTTCCGACCGGCAACGAACTCAAGCGCGAGCCATTGGCCGAGCCCGGATTGCCGGTCGCATTACCTGAACTGGAAAAGGGTTGGATCGCAGTGGTGGCCTTGAAGAGCGACGGCAGCGCCATCAATGGAAAATCCAACTATTGTGGTGTTGCAGCCGCCTGGTGCATCGCTGTCCCTGGCGGCGACGCCGGCGCAGAGGCCGGTCTGCTCACCGTAGGCAAGGACGGTCGCTACCTGCAAACGGCCGGCACATCACCGGCCGCCGCCCTCGTCAGCGGCGCCCTCGCGGCGCTACAAAGTCTGTATCCGGCACTCAGCCCGCACGAGGTACGTGAACACCTTCTGGCGACGGCCAACCGCTCGGGTATCTATGCCAACAGCGAAGCCTATGGCAGAGGGTTGATGGACCTTGAGGCTGCCGCGTTACGCCGGCCTGAACAAATGACGAACTGAACGAAAATCCAGCAAACACATTGCATCGAAACCGCCAGCGGCAAGACGCCCACGGCTCGCAACCTGGAAAAAAGGAAATGACCATGTCGTACAAACTCGCCTTACCCGCCACCCTGCTCCTGTCCCTGTTGCTGGGCGGATGCATGGAAATACCGGAGGAGCCGCCCATTCTGGCGACGCTCGAAACTCCAGTTGCTGGGTCTGCAACATCCTGACGATCCGATTAGCTTTTCCAGAATGCTCGAAAGTCGGTGAAGGCTTTATCGCAGCGGCTTGCTTGGGACTGTCCAGGCGCGAGCAGGAAACCATGGCGCCCGCATTTATCTATCGAACAAATAACCCCTATAAAAAAACCGCCCCTAAGGGCGGTTTTTTCATTCACTGTCCGAGCTTTACAACTGCGGGCCAGCGGCCTTGATCGCGTCGCTCACGTCGAACTTCTTGAAGTTCTCGATGAACAGACCAGCCAGTGCCTTGGCCGCTTCGTCGTAGGCAGCCTTGTCAGCCCAGGTGTTGCGTGGGTTCAACAGGCCAGTCTCGACGCCTGGAACAGCCAGTGGCACGTCCAGGTTGATGATGTCCAGGTGTTCGGTTTCAGCACCGACCAGCGCGCCGCTCTGGATAGCGGCGATCACCGCACGGGTGGTCGGGATGTTGAAACGCTTGCCGACGCCGTAGCCGCCGCCGGTCCAGCCGGTGTTGACCAGATAGACCTTGGAGCCGAAGCCACGGATACGCTTGATCAGCAGTTCAGCGTATTCACCGGCAGGGCGCGGGAAGAACGGGGCGCCGAAGCAGGTGGAGAAGGTCGACTTGATGCCGCTGCCCGAACCCATTTCGGTCGAACCTACCAGCGCGGTGTAGCCGGACAGGAAGTGGTAGGCGGCCTGTTCTTCGCTGAGGATCGACACCGGGGGCAGCACGCCAGTCAGGTCGCAGGTCAGGAAGATCACGGCATTTGGCTCGCCACCGAGGTTCTTCGGTGCGCGTTTTTCGATCAGTTCACGCGGGTAGGCCGCACGGCTGTTCTGGGTCAGGCTGTCGTCGGCGTAGTCGGCTTTCTTGGTCACCGGGTCCAGAACGACGTTTTCCAGCACGGCGCCATGCTGGATGGCTTTCCAGATGACCGGCTCGTTCTTTTCGGACAGGTCGATGCACTTGGCATAGCAGCCGCCTTCAATATTGAAGACCACACCCACGCCCCAGCCGTGTTCGTCGTCACCGATCAGGTAACGGCTTTCATCGGCGGACAGGGTGGTCTTGCCGGTGCCCGACAGACCGAAGAACAGGGTCACATCGCCCTCTTCGCCCATGTTGGCGGCGCAGTGCATCGGCAGCACGTCGGCGGCTGGCAGCAGGAAGTTCTGTACGGAGAACAGGGCTTTTTTCATTTCACCGGCGTAGCGCATGCCAGCGATCAGCACTTTCCTGGCCGCGAAGTTGATGATCACGGTGCCATCGGAGTTGGTGCCGTCGCGCTCAGGCTCGCAGACGAAGTTTGGCGCGTTGAGGATCTGCCACTCCTCCTTGCCGCCGGCGTTGTACTGCTCGGGGTTGATGAACAGGCAGCGGCCGAACAGGTTGTGCCAGGCGGTTTCGGTGGTCATCTTGACCGGCAGGTAGTGGGCAGGATCGGACCCTACATGCACGTGGGAGACAAAACGCTCGCGCTCGCCCAGGTAGGCTTCGACGCGGTTCCACAGGGCATCGAACTTGTCGGCCGGGAACTTGCGGTTGATCGGGCCCCAGGCAATGGCGTCCTGGGTGGTTGGCTCTTCGACAATGAAACGGTCGACTGGCGAACGGCCGGTACGATGACCGGTACGAACAACCAGTGCGCCGGTATCGGCAAGCTCGCCTTCACCGCGATTCAGGGCTTCTTTGACCAGTTCATCGACACTCAGATCGGTGTACACGGCGTTATTGGCTTGCGTCATGAGATTCCCCGTCGGCCCGTGGCCGAGTGCTCCAAACGTTTTGTAGTAGGAAGTCGCGCACTACTACCCGAAAAAAGTGGGCCGGATTATGCCAGAAAAGCCCAAAAAGAGTAGGGCCCTCCCGTCAGTACGGCGTAAATCCGGCGTTTGCCAGGAGATTTACCTGCGCTGAAGCGTTTTAGTGACGAGTATCTGACGGCGTGTCGACACCCGCGCCCGCGAACAACTGAACGATGTCCGCGGCATCGAACAGGTAGCGCTCGTTGCAAAACTGACAATCGATCTCGATGGCACCGCCATGTTCGATCACCAGTTGCTGCGCATCTTCCAGACCCAGACTGACCAGCGCATTACCGGAACGTTCACGGGAGCAACTGCATTGGAAGCGCAACGGCTGGCCGTCGAACAGGCGCACCTGTTCCTCATGGTAGAGGCGGTGCAGCACGGTTTCGTTGTCCAGGCTCAACAGTTCATCGGCGCTCAGGGTGCTGGCCAGGGCGGTGACGTGCTGCCAGCTGGCGTCACGCTCTTCCGGATCGCGGATACGATCGGCGGGCAATTGCTGCAGCAGCAAACCACGGGCACGTCGCCCGTCTGCGTAGAGCCAGAACCGCGAGTTGGTCTGTTGGGACATGACGAAGTAGTTGGTGAAGCAGTCGGCCAGGGTCGCCCCATCGAGATCGACGATGCCTTGGTAACGCTTGCCATGGGTCGGGTCGACCGTCAGGGCCAGTACACCGTTGGGCATCAGGTCCGCCAGGGTCGCATCGGGCGCGATCTGCGCGGCGTCGTAACGAGCCAGGCCGCGGATCTCGCGCTCGCTGGAGCACTCGATCATAAGCAGGGGCACCGGCCCCTCGGAACGAGCCTGGAGAATCAGCAAGCCATCGAACTTCAGGGTGCCGACCAACAGCGCCGCAGCCGCCATCAGTTCACCGAGCAACTGCGCGACCGGCTCCGGATAAGCGTGTTTGGCGAGGACTTCCGCATAGCTGCGCTCCAACGACACCAGCTCACCACGGGCGTCGCTGTCATCGAAAATGAAACGTTGGGTGAAGTCGGTGTCCGGTAAATCAGTCATAGGGTCTGGTATCTGAGGTGATGACAAATGATGGTGGGCATTTTATGGGCATTGACGGTGGGTTCCAAGCAAGGCGAGGGGTGGACTGACGCGTAGCCTGCACCGCTCGCTCCATTAGGATGCTGATTGAACCTGTGGCGAGGGGATTTATCCCCTCGCCACAATTTTTCACTCCGCCGCCGCCTCGCTAGATTGGCAAACAATCCGTTCAGGACCTACTCGCTGTTGTCGCCCCGAAACTTGAACAGGTCCCGACGCTGCTTCTTGCTCGGCTTGCCATCGGTGCTGACGCCCAGGGCCCCCGCCTTGCGTTGGGCAGCCGCGGCTTCGCGCCTGGCGATGCTCGCCTCGGTTTCGCGGTACAGCGTCTGCGCTTCAGGCGCCCCGCGACGCACGATCGACAGAGCTTCGACCACCACAGTCTTTTCATCGAACCCGGCACGGATCACAAACTCATCGCCGACCCGAGGCTCCTTGCCCGGCTTGCAACGCTCGCCCCGGTGATGAACCTTGCCACTTTCAATAGCCGCCTTGGCCAAGGCCCGAGTCTTATAGAATCGCGCCGCCCACAGCCACTTATCGAGCCGGACCTTGTCGTCCTCTGCATTTTTTTGTGTCACTGCAATTCCTCTTTCCGCGAACAGTCAGAACTGTACTACCGTTTTTGTCGAGCGCACGAATCGGGCCCGACAGATAGAATGCCGCCGAGCCGACTCCAGCCCCCTGGCCCTGAAAGTTACGACCGGAAACAGGTAGGTAGATAACTGTCGCCATTTTGGGATTATTCTGCGTGAATACCGCGATTCGCGGAGTCCACGATCCGATGTACTGATCGCAGGTTTTTTTATTGAAGACTTTTGACCATTTGACCGTTGTCGGTCTACGCGAGTGGGTGGCGCTCCCGGATCTGGGAGTCGCGGGCCTGCGGGCCAAGATCGACACCGGCGCCAGCACCTCCAGCCTGCACGCCACGGACATCGAACCCTTCGAGCGCGACGGCGAGAAGTGGGTACGCTTCACGGCGCACCTCGGCACGGTGGTGCAACTGCGCCATCGCCGTTGCGAGGCCCCGCTGGTGGCGCGCAAGACCATAAAAAGCTCCAACGGCCACGCCCAGGTCCGCTACGTGATCAGCACCACGTTGGCACTGGGTGACCGGATCTGGCGGGTCGAATTCACTCTGGCCTGCCGCAAGTCCATGCGATATCGCCTGTTACTGGGTTCCAAAGCCTTGATCGACGGCCAGTTGGTGGTCAATCCAGGCACCAAATACGTTCAAGACAAGCCGGTGTTCCCGGTGTCCACTACCTCTGCCACAGGTGTTGCATGAAGATCGCTGTGCTGTCGCGAAATCCGCGTCTGTATTCCACTCGTCGCCTGGTTGAAGCCGGGACCGAACGTGGCCATGAAATGGTGGTGATCGATACCCTGCGCGCCTACATGAACATTGCCAGCCACAAACCGCAGATCCATTACCGTGGCAAGCCGTTGGAAGGCTTCGATGCGGTGATCCCGCGCATCGGCGCATCAGTGACGTTCTATGGCTGCGCCGTATTGCGTCAGTTTGAAATGATGGGCGTGTATCCCCTCAACGAGTCCGTGGCCATCGCCCGCTCCCGGGACAAGTTGCGCTCGCTGCAACTGCTGTCGCGCCGGGGTATCGGCCTGCCCGTGACTGGTTTCGCCCACTCCCCGGACGACATCCCCGACCTGATCGCCATGGTCAACGGCGCGCCGCTGGTGATCAAAGTGCTGGAAGGCACCCAGGGCATCGGCGTGGTCCTGTGCGAGACCGCCACGGCGGCGGAATCGGTGATCGAGGCATTCATGGGTTTGAAGCAGAACATCATGGTCCAGGAGTACATCAAGGAAGCCGGCGGCGCGGATATCCGCTGTTTCGTCGTGGGCGACAAGGTAATCGCCTCGATGAAACGCCAGGCCCGGCCCGGAGAGTTTCGCTCCAACCTGCATCGTGGCGGCAGCGCCAGCCTGATCAAGATCACTCCGGAAGAGCGCATGACCGCCCTGCGTGCCGCAAAGGTCATGGGCCTGGCTGTTGCGGGTGTAGACATCCTGCGCTCCAACCACGGGCCGCTGGTCATGGAAGTCAACTCATCGCCCGGCCTGGAAGGAATCGAGACCACCACCAGCAAGAACGTGGCGGGGATCATCATCGAGCATCTGGAAAAGAATGGCGGGCCGAACATGACCCGGACCAAAGGCAAAGGATAGGGGGAGCTGTAAGCTGTAAGCTGCACTGCCTGAGCTTGTAGCTTGTAGCTTGTAGCTTGTAGGCGCCCCTAGACCGCATCCCGAGGCAGCATCAACCCCAGCGGCAAGCGCACCCGCGCTTCCAGGCCGCCACCGACGCGGTTGCGCAACTCTACATTGCCGCCATGCATCGAGGCGATGCGCTTGACGATGGCCAGGCCCAGCCCCGTGCCCTTCCCACCTCGGGCGCGGTCGCCGCGGGTAAATGGATTGAAAATCGCTTCCAGCTCCGACGGATCGATGCCCGCGCCACGGTCCATGACGCTCAGCACCACATAAGGCGCACTAGTGTCGCCGGAAACATAAGCCGCGACTTCGACGTCGGATCCGGCGTGGTTCAGGGCATTGCCGATCAGGTTGTTCAACAGCCGTTTCATCGACACCCTGCGCAACGGGAACGGCTGGATCGGCTCCAGTCGCAGATGTACTTTTTCACCGTTCTGGTTATAGGGTGCAGCGACTTCCCGCACCAGATCGCTGAGGTCCACCTCTTCCACCGACTCATCGCGACCATCGCGGATGAACGCCAGGAACTGGTCGAGGATCGCATCCATGTCCTCGATGTCGCGCACCATTTCGTCCGTCAGGTCGGTGTGCTCGCCCATCAGCTCCAGGGATAGTCGCAGCCGCGTCAGTGGCGTGCGCAAGTCGTGGGAAACACCCGCAAGCATCAGCTCACGCTCGCGCCCGGCCTGCTCGACATCTTCGGCCATCTGGTTGAAGGCACGGTAGACCTCGGTCATCTCGCTGGGCGTGTCGCTGATGGGCAATCGGACGCTGCGGCCCTGGCCCAATTGGCGGGCAGCGTAGACCAGCCGCTTCAACGGCTGGTTGAGCTGACTGACGAAGATCCACGCCGAAGCCGTCGACAGCAGGCCGATGGCCAGGAACCAGCCGAGTACGTTCCAGATTTTCTGTCCGCGCAAAGGATGCGGGTACAACGGCACCTTCAGCCAGCCGTCTCCCAGGCTCGGAGCCCGTACCCACAGCGCCGGAGGTGAATGCATGCGCAAGCGGACCTCGGTGTCGGCTCCCAGCTCAGCCTGCATTTGTCGTTGATAGATCTCGCTGTAGGGCCAGTGCTGTTCACCTTCCGGCACGCCGGCACCGACCACGCGGATCAGCGTCGCCGCCTCGGCGATCTTCGTCCGGTTGGTTTCGTCCGCCGCCCAGTAGGCCCGTAAGGTCAAGGCCACACCATGGCTGTACTGGCGGTCCACGAGAACGTCCTCGTTCATCAGCAGGTATACCAGCGTCAGAGCCTTGGAAAAGAGCACGACGATCAAAACCAGCCAGAGGGTGCGGGAGAAGAAGCTCTGGGGGAACCAAACGGGGGTTTTCATGGATAACCGCTACACACTTGCAGGAGCGAGCGATACTCGCACAATGACGGACCGCGGGTCGCCTGAAGGAAGACAATTCCCGACAGGCCACCCGCTCCTACAAATCACCGATCACTTGCTGGCGGCGCCATCCGGCACGAAGACATAACCCACGCCCCAGACCGTCTGGATGTAACGCGGCTTGGATGGATCAGGCTCGATCATCCGACGCAGACGGGAAATCTGCACGTCGATGGAGCGCTCCAGTGCGTCCCACTCGCGACCCCGGGCCAGGTTCATCAACTTGTCGCGGGTCAGCGGCTGGCGAGCATTCATCACCAGGGCCTTGAGCACCGCGAACTCGCCGGTGGTGAGCATGTGGACCTCGTTGCCGCGCTTGAGCTCGCGAGTCGCCAGGGACAACTCGTAGTCGCCGAAGGTCACGCTCTCGTCTTCGCTGCCCGGGGCGCCAGGCACCGGAGCCGACTGGCGACGCAGGACAGCCTTGACGCGGGCCATCAGCTCGTCCGGGTTGAACGGCTTGGCCAGGTAATCGTCGGCGCCCAGTTCGAGCCCCTTGATACGACTCAGCTCGTCGCCCTTGGCGGTGAGCATGATGATCGGGATCTGGTTGTTCGCGCCACGCAGCCGGCGGCAGGCGGTCAGGCCGTCTTCGCCGGGCAGCATCAGGTCGAGCACCACCAGGTTGAACACTTCACGGGCCAGGAGCCGGTCCATCTGTTCGGTATTGGGTACGGTGCGGGCGCGGTAGCCCTTGCTGACGAAAAAGCGCTCCAGCAGGCTGCTCAGCCCTGGATCGTCGTCAACGATAAGAATTTTTTCGCCTTCAGCAGTTTGTGCAGTGCTGCTCATAGGAAGCTCCTTTGATCTTGGCGCGCATTATGGCCTAGCTGCCGTTATACGCACCCGTGTGCATTGTTAGCAGATTTTTCCTCTAACTCCACAAATCCGCGGATCGAGCCTACAACCACACACCCCTCCCTAAGGACAGAACGCTGGTTATAATGCGCGGCCTTTTATGCCAGGGGATGTCGGTTCTTGATCAATCGACATGTATGTACCCCGGCCGGCAGCACTTTCTGAATTTCGCGGATCGACAGGCAGCCTGTCGATCCAGGCAGCGACCCATGCCAGGCCGCTCAACCAGTCTCGCCGAGCCCCGCTAGCGCGGCGGCGAGCCTGATTTCATCATTTGTCAGGTGGTTTTATGGACAGCATCAACAGCCGCATCGCCGAGGAACTCGGCGTACGCCCGCAACAGGTCGAAGCGGCCGTCGCGCTACTCGATGAAGGCTCCACGGTGCCTTTCATCGCCCGTTACCGGAAAGAAGTGACCGGCAGCCTCGATGACACCCAGTTGCGTCATCTGGAAGAGCGCCTGCGCTACCTGCGTGAACTCGACGAGCGGCGCATCAGCATCCTGGCCAGCATCCAGGAGCAAGGCAAGCTGACCCCGGCGCTGGAGCGCGACATCAAGCTGGCTGACACCAAGACCCGCCTCGAAGACCTCTACCTGCCGTACAAGCAAAAGCGCCGCACCAAGGGCCAGATCGCCCTGGAAGCCGGTCTCGGCGAGCTGGCCGACGGCCTGTTCAACGATCCGAGCCTGGCCCCGGAAACCGAAGCGGCGCGCTTCGTCAACGCAGAAAAGGGTGTGGCGGACGTCAAGGCCGCCCTGGAAGGCGCCAAGTACATCCTCATGGAGCGTTTCGCCGAAGACGCCAACCTGCTGGAAAAACTGCGCAACTTCCTCAAGCAGGAAGCCATCCTCAGCGCCCGCGTAATTGCCGGCAAGGAAGAGGAAGGGGCCAAGTTCCGCGATTACTTCGAACACGACGAACCGCTCAAGAGCGTGCCGTCCCACCGCGCTTTGGCGATTTTCCGCGGCCGCAACGAAGGCATTCTCAGTTCCGCATTGAAAGTCGGCGATGAGCTGCCCGGCACGATGCATCCGTGCGAAGGCATGATCGGCCAGCAGTTCGGCATCCAGAACCAGAACCGCCCCGCCGACAAGTGGCTGGCCGAGGTGGTGCGCTGGACCTGGAAGGTCAAGCTCTATACCCATCTGGAGACCGACCTGCTGGGCGAATTGCGCGACAGTGCCGAGACCGAGGCGATCAACGTCTTCGCCCACAACCTGCACGACCTGCTGCTGGCCGCGCCGGCCGGCCCGCGTGCCACCCTGGGCCTGGACCCGGGCCTGCGCACCGGTTGCAAGGTGGCGGTGGTGGATTCCACCGGCAAGCTGCTGGACCACACCACGGTCTACCCCCACGTCCCGCACAACAAGTGGGACCAGACCCTCGCCGTGCTCGCCGCCCTGTGCGCCAAGCACTCGGTGGACCTGATCGCCATCGGCAACGGCACCGCCAGCCGTGAGACCGACAAACTGGCTGCCGAGCTGATCAAGAAATACCCGGCCATGAAAATGACCAAGGTGATGGTCTCTGAAGCCGGCGCCTCGGTTTATTCGGCGTCGGAACTGGCCGCCAAGGAATTCCCGGACCTGGACGTGTCGATCCGTGGCGCCGTGTCGATTGCCCGGCGCTTGCAGGATCCGCTGGCGGAACTGGTGAAGATCGATCCGAAATCCATCGGTGTCGGCCAATACCAGCACGACGTGTCCCAGCTGAAGCTGGCCCGCGGCCTGGACGCCGTGGTCGAGGACTGCGTGAACGCCGTGGGCGTGGACGTGAACACCGCGTCGGTGGCGTTGCTGGCGCGGATCTCCGGCCTGAATGCCACGCTTGCGCAGAACATCGTCACTCACCGCGACGAACACGGCGCATTCAAGTCCCGCGCCGCGTTGAAGAAAGTCCCGCGCCTGGGGGAAAAAACCTTCGAGCAGGCGGCCGGTTTCCTGCGCGTCATGAACGGCGACAACCCGCTGGATTCCTCGGCGGTCCACCCCGAGGCCTATCCGTTGGTGCAACGCATCGCCGCCCAGACCGACCGCGATATCCGTTCGCTGATCGGTGACGCCGCGTTCCTCAAGCGCCTGGATCCGAAGAAGTTCACCGACGAGACCTTCGGCCTGCCGACCGTGACCGACATCCTGCAAGAACTGGAAAAACCGGGCCGCGACCCGCGTCCGGAGTTCAAGACTGCCGAGTTCCAGGAAGGCGTCGAAGACCTCAAGGACCTGCAACCCGGGATGATTCTCGAAGGCGTGGTGACCAACGTCACCAACTTCGGTGCATTCGTCGACATCGGCGTGCATCAGGACGGCCTGGTCCATATTTCGGCGCTGTCGGAGAAATTCATCAAGGACCCGCGCGAAGCGGTGAAGGCCGGTGATGTGGTGAAAGTGAAGGTCATGGAAGTCGACATCCCGCGCAAACGCGTCGGCTTGTCGATGCGCATGAGCGACACGCCGGGCGAAAAAGTCGACGGTGCCCGTGGCGCTCGTCCAGGCTCCACGCCGCGCCAGCCGCAGAGCTCCGCTCCACGCAAGGAAACCGCTACTGCGGCCCCGGCCAACAACGCCATGGCCTCGTTGTTCGCCAACGCCAAGCAGTTGAAGAAACGCTGATGGACATACCGGCCGGGTTGGTGGAAAGCGCGTTTTTCAAGCTGCTCGGCTGCCGTCTGCACAGCCTTGCTGACGGGGTGGCGCAAGTCGCCCTGGGCCTTGAGGCGCCATTGCGCAATCGTGGCGGCAAGCTGCATGGCGGGGCGTTGTTCAGCCTGGTGGACATCGCCATGGGGCTGGCCTGCTCCAGCGTCCATGGTTTTGACCAGCAGAGCGCGACCATCGAGTGCAAGATCAACTACATACGCGCCGTGTCCGAGGGCGAAGTGCTGTGTACCGCCCGGGTGATTCACCCGGGCCGACGCACACTGGTGGTCGAGGCCGAGGTCGTGCAAGGCGACAAACTGGTCGCAAAAGCGCAAGGCACGTTCGCTGTCCTATAGCTCCCCACCCTCGATTTGAGTTAATTTCGGCGCTGCGAATGCGGCGTCGAAGCTCGCCATGACTCTCTGTGGGAGCGAGCCTGCTCGCGATGGCGGTGTGCCAGTCGACATGACTGTTACTGATCCACCGCTATCGCGAGCAGGCTCGCTCCCACGGAAAGACCAGCGGCAATGATGTCTCGGCCGCACAAAACCAGGCGAAAACGCCAGTTTTAACTTCACCCTTGTAGACCGTCCTGCCCACCCCCATATTGGGGCGACTGACGCGTGAAGGAATTCAACTTGAGCGACCTTTTAAACCGCCGCCTGGCCCTGCTCGGTGAGCGCGCCAACCTCTCTCTGCTCGAACAATGCCTGCACGGCATCGAGCGTGAATGCCTACGCGTCACGGAGGATGGCCACCTGGCCCAGACGCCGCATCCCAAGGCCCTGGGCTCGGCGCTGACCAACGAACAGATCACCACCGACTACTCCGAGTCGCTGCTGGAATTCATCACTCCGGCCCTGGCCGACCCGGCCGACACCCTGCACAGCCTCGACCGGATCCACCGTTTCGTTTACAGCAAACTGGGCGACGAGTACCTGTGGAGCCCCTCGATGCCGTGCCCGCTGCCGGCCGAGGAAGACATTCCGATTGCGTACTACGGCACCTCGAACATCGGTCGGCTCAAGTATGTCTACCGTCAGGGCCTGGCCTTGCGCTACGGCAAGACCATGCAATGCATCGCCGGGATCCACTACAACTTCTCGTTGCCGGAAAAGCTCTGGCCACTGCTGCGCCAGGACGAAGCCACCGAGGTCAGCGACCGCGACTTCCAGTCTTCGGCCTACATCGCACTGATCCGTAACTTCCGCCGCTACAGCTGGCTGCTGATGTACCTGTTCGGCGCCTCGCCGGCCCTGGACGCCGGTTTCCTGCGCGGCCGCCCGCACCAGTTGGAACAACTGGATCCGGACACGCTGTACCTGCCCTACGCCACCAGCCTGCGCATGAGTGACCTGGGTTACCAGAGCAACGCCCAGGCCGGCCTCACGCCTTGCTACAACGACCTTGCAAGCTACACCGACAGCCTGCGCAAGGCTGTGGCGACACCCTATGCGCCGTACGTCGAGGTGGGGACCCACCAGAACGGTGAGTGGGTGCAGCTCAACACCAACATCCTGCAGATCGAAAACGAGTACTACTCCAACATCCGTCCCAAACGCGTGACCTACACCGGCGAGCGGCCGATCCAGGCTTTGATGGCCCGGGGTATCCAGTACGTCGAAGTGCGCTGCCTGGATATCAACCCGTTCCTGCCGATGGGCATCGATCTCACTGAATCGCGTTTCATCGATGCATTCCTGCTGTATTGCGGCCTCAACGACAGCCCGCAACTGGAAAACAACGAATGCGGCAACGCCACGAGCAACTTCCTGACGGTGGTCAAGGAAGGCCGCAAGCCTGGGCTGCAATTGCAACGTCAGGGCCAGGCCGTTGACATGCAGGCCTGGGCCATCGAATTGCTGGAAAAAATCGCGCCGCTGGCTTCGTTGCTCGACCAGAGCAACGGTGGCGATGCCCACCGGCAGTCATTGGAGGCGCAACTGGCGAAGGTCCGTGACCCGTCCCTGACCCCGTCCGCCCAGGTGCTGGCCGCCATGGCCGAGCATCAGGAAAGCTTCGCCCAGTTCTCCCTGCGCCAGAGCAAAGCCCACGCCGAATTCTTCCGCGCCGAGCCGTTGCCTGCCCAGGAGCAGGACACATTCGACGAAGCCGCCCGCCAATCGCTGGTCCAGCAAGCTGAGCTTGAGCAGAACGAGGTGGGGGATTTCGATGTGTTCGTCGGTTCGTACCAGGCGAGCATTCTGGCGATCAGTAACTGACGGCTGTCGTGTCGATCCGTTACTGAACGGCTTTTGTGGCAAGGGAGCTTGCTCCTGCTCGGCTGCACAGCAGCCGCAAAATCCCGGGCCTGCTTCGCAGTCCAGCGGGAGCAAGCTCCCTCGCCACAGCAAGCTCCCTCGCCACAGCAAGCCCCCTCGCCACAAGAGCATGTGCTTGCCATGCGCTGAGTTTTTCGCTGATAAGCTCATTCTAAAAAGTTATTTATTTCTGAATTCTTAGATCATTTAGTCTCCTTCCATACCAACCATTTCGGTGGCCTGTTGAGGAGCTTTGCCATGACTTTGAGTTTCCCCCTTCGCCTTCTCGCGGCCGCCTCCCTGGCCGCTGCGAGTCTTTTCGCCCAGGCGGCCGACCTGACCGTTGCGTACCAGACCACTGTCGACCCGGCCAAAGTGGCCCAGGCCGACGGCGCCTATGAAAAAGCCACCCAGGCCAGGATCGACTGGCGCAAGTTCGATAACGGCGCCGACGTCATTACCGCCATCGCCTCGGGTGATGTGCAGATCGGCTACCTCGGCTCCAGTCCGTTGACCGCAGCCATTACGCGCAAGGTTCCGGTGGAAACTTTCCTCATCGCTACCCAGATCGGTGCCGCCGAGGCACTGGTGGCTCGTGATGGTTCCGGGATCAAGAGTCCGCAAGACCTGATCGGCAAGAAGGTCGCGGTACCGTTCGTATCCACCGGGCACTACAGCCTGCTCGCGGCGTTGAAACACTGGAACATCGATCCTGCGAAAGTCACCATCCTGAACCTGGCGCCACCGGCCATCATCGCGGCCTGGAAGCGCGGCGATATCGATGCCACTTACGTCTGGGACCCGGCCCTGGGCGTGGCCAAGGAAAACGGCAAAGTGCTGATCACCTCCGCCGAGCTGGCCCAGTTCGGTGCGCCGACCTTTGACGCCTGGATCGTGCGCAAGGACTTCGCCCAGAAGCATCCGGAAATTGTGACCGCCTTCGCCAAGGTCACCCTGGACGCCTATGCCCAATACCGCAAGGACCCACAAGCCTGGTTGGCCGATGCGTCCAACGTCGAAAAACTGGTGAAGCTCTCCGGCGCCAAGGCCAGTGACATCCCGCTGTTGCTGCAAGGCAACGTCTATCCCCTGGCCGCCGACCAGGTGGTGAGCCTCGGCGCACCGACCACCCAGGCCATTACCAACACCGCGGCGTTCCTCAAGGAGCAAGGCAAAGTCGAAGCCGTATTGCCGGACTACGCGCCGTACGTCAGCGCCAAATACATCACTCGTTGATCACATTCGGGAGACATCGCGATGGCCTTGCTACAGCTGGAGCGCATCAGCGCACAGTACCCCGGCGCAGCGGAACCCGTGCTGGCGGATATTTCACTGACCCTGGGGCCCCGGCAATTGCTGGTGGCCCTCGGCCCGTCCGGCAGTGGCAAGACCTCATTGTTGAACCTGATCGCCGGGTTCGTCGAGCCCAGCGCCGGGCAGATCACCTTGGACGGCGTGCCCATCAAGGGCCCGGGCGCCGAGCGCGGCGTGGTGTTCCAGGACGACGCGCTGCTGCCCTGGCAAGACGTGCTGGCGAACGTCGGGTTCGGCCTGGAGCTGGCCGGGGTCCCCAAGCCAAAGCGTGAAGCCCGGGCCCGGGAAATGCTCGCCCTGGTGGACCTGGCCGGTTTCGAGCAACGCCGCGTCTGGCAGCTGTCCGGCGGCCAGAAACAGCGCGTCGGCCTGGCCCGGGCGCTGGCGGCTGACCCGCGTCTGCTGTTGATGGACGAGCCGTTCGGTGCCCTGGACGCTTTCACCCGTGAACAGATGCAGGAGCTGTTGCTGCAAGTCTGGCAGCGCACCGCCAAACCGGTATTCCTGATTACCCATGACATTGAAGAGGCGGTCTTCCTCGCCACCGATCTGGTCCTGCTGGCGCCCAACCCAGGGCAGATCGTCGAACGCTTGAGCCTGGATTTCGGTCGCCGCTACGGGGACGGGGAATCGGCACGCTCGATCAAGTCAGACCCGCGCTTTATCGAAACCCGCGAGCATGTACTCGCCAAAGTATTCTCCCAACGCAGCGCCACTCGGCAACAGGAGCGCGCATGAGCAGCTACGAAGTGCCTGCCCTGGTCCGTGAGCCCACGACCAGGCGCACGACTATCGGCCCACGATTCACACTGAGTATCCGCTGGATCAGCAGCCTGACGTTGATCGCTTTGCTGACCCTCTGGGGGGCAATCACCGCCAGCGGGCTGATCGAACCGCTGTTCCTGCCGTCGCCCTTCGCGGTGCTGCAAAAAGGCTGGCTGCTGGCAACCAGCGGCTACATGGACGCCACGCTCTGGCAACACCTGGCCGCCAGCCTTCAGCGAATCGGCCTGGGCCTGCTGTTCGCCATTTTGACGGCGGTGCCGGTGGGCATCGCCATCGGTGCCAACCGTATTGCCCGGGGTGTGCTCGATCCGCTGATCGAGTTCTACCGACCGATACCACCGCTGGCCTATCTGCCATTGATCGTGATCTGGTGCGGCATTGGTGAGTTGTCAAAAGTGCTGCTGATCTATCTGGCGATCTTCGCGCCGATTGCCATCGCCACGGCCACCGGCGTGCGCACCGTCGATCCGGCCAAACTGCGGGCCGCGCAGTCGCTGGGCGCTACACGCATTCAGTTGATTCGCCATGTGATCGTGCCCAGCGCCCTGCCGGACATTCTCACCGGGATTCGCATCGGCCTGGGCGTGGGCTGGTCAACGCTGGTGGCCGCCGAGCTGATCGCCGCCACCAGTGGCCTGGGGTTCATGGTGCAGTCAGCCGCGCAATTCCTGGTCACCGATGTGGTGGTGCTGGGCATCCTGGTGATCGCACTGATCGCCTTCGCCATGGAAATGGGCTTGCGCGCGCTGCAACGCAAACTGGTGCCATGGCACGGCCAGGCCCATTGAGACCAATGACCACGCCGACGATTCGGCGCCAAACGAGACATTGCGATGAACCGTCCGAGCATTACCCCGTTGAGCAGCGCCCTCGGCGCGCAAATCGACGGGATCGATATCAGCCAGACCTTGAGCCCGCAGGATCGCGATACCATCGAGCAGGCGCTGCTCGAACATCAGGTGCTGTTCTTTCGGGACCAGCCGATCGAACCGCAGCAACAGGCGCGTTTCGCCGCCTGCTTCGGCGACCTGCATATCCATCCGATCTACCCTAATGTGCCGGAGCAGCCGGAAGTCCTGGTGCTCGACACTGCCGTGACCGATGTCCGCGACAACGCCGTGTGGCACACCGACGTAACCTTCCTGCCCACCCCGGCCCTGGGCGCGGTGCTCAGCGCCAAGCTGCTACCGGCATTCGGCGGCGACACCTTGTGGGCCAGCGGCATCGCGGCATATGAAGCCCTGTCGACGCCCCTGAAGCAGATGCTACAAGGTCTGACGGCGACCCACGATTTCACCCGGTCCTTTCCGCTGGAGCGCTTTGGCAACACCGCACAAGACTTGGCGCGCTGGGAAGAAGCGCGCCGCAAAAACCCACCGCTGTCCCACCCGGTGATCCGCACCCATCCGGTGAGTGGACGCCGCTCATTATTCGTCAACGAAGGCTTCACCACGCGCATCAACGAGTTGTCGGAAAGCGAAAGCGAGGCGATCCTGAAACTGCTGTTCGCCCACGCCACCCGCCCGGAGTTCACCCTCCGCTGGCGCTGGCAGGCCAATGACGTGGCGTTCTGGGACAATCGCGTAACCCAGCACTTCGCGGTGGATGACTATCGCCCGGCGCGGCGAGTGATGCACCGGGCGACGATATTGGGGGATGTGCCGTTTTTCAGGTGAACAGCCCCCACCCGTGGCGAGGGAGCTTGCTCCCGCTGGGGTGCGCAGCAGCCCCAAGACCTCCCGGATTATTCAAAAACCCGCTTCTGGCACAGTTCTGGGGCCGCTTGGCGGCCCAGCGGGAGCAAGCTCCCTCGCCACAGCCAGTTCCCCGCCACAGTTTGTCTTTCGCTCGTCACTCCGCCAACGAAGGCTTCTCCCAGAGATTGATCCCGCCTTCCTGGGCAAACCGATCGATCTGCGCCAGTTCCTGCGCGCTGAAACTCAGATTCTTCAGCGCGCCGACATTCTCGATGATCTGCTCCGGACGGCTGGCACCGATCAGCGCCGAGGTGATCCGCGGGTCGCGCAGGGTCCATGCCAGGGCCATTTGCGCCAGGCTCTGGCCGCGCTGCTGAGCGATCTCATTGAGGGCGCGCACATGGGCGATGTTGTTTTCCGACAGGTGCGACGCCTGCAACGAGCCACCTCCCGGACGATTGACCCGCGCATCTTCCGGAATGCCCTTGAGGTATTTGTCGGTGAGCAGGCCTTGGGCCAACGGAGTAAAGGCAATCACACCGGTGCCCAGTTCCTCGGTGGCGTCCAGCAGGTCTTTTTCCACCCAGCGATTGAGCAGGTTGTAGGCCGGCTGGTGGATCAACAGCGGGACTTTCCATTCCTTCAACAGCGCAGCCATTTCTCGGGTCTTCACGCCAGAGTAGGAAGAAATGCCCACGTACAACGCCTTGCCCTGCTGCACAGCCGTCGCCAGCGCACTGGCGGTTTCCTCCAGCGGGGTGTCAGGGTCGAAACGGTGGGAATAAAAAATGTCCACATAATCCAGGCCCAGGCGCTGCAAGCTCTGGTCGAGACTGGCGAGCACATACTTGCGCGAACCGCCACCCTGCCCATAAGGACCCGGCCACATGTCCCAACCGGCCTTGCTGGAAATGATCAACTCATCGCGGTACTGCTTGAAATCCTCGCGCAGCAACCGACCGAAATTGATCTCGGCACTGCCATAGGGCGGGCCATAGTTGTTCGCCAGGTCAAAGTGGTTGATGCCCAGGTCGAACGCCGTACGCAACAACGCGCGCTGGGTATCGATCGGCGTGCTGTCACCAAAGTTGTGCCACAACCCCAGTGACAGCGCCGGCAGCACCAGCCCGCTGCGACCGACGCGGCGATAAGGGATGGACTCGTAGCGGTTTTCGGCAGCGGTGTAAGTCATCGAAAAACTCTCAGTTCGGACGGACGCGGATGGCAACGCTAACATTTCACAGACGCCCGGGTCAGGCTGAAAGTTCGCGCAAGGCTGCCGCCGCCAGAAAACCTGAGCGCGAGCGGTAGCGCTGGTCCCGTCGTACGGTCTGATCAATGCGCTCCAGCAACTGCTCAGGCAGCGTCGCATTGAACCGTACCGATTTTCCGAAATACGGCGTGACGTCAAATTCCACCACGGCCCAGATCCCACCCGCGTAATCCGGGTTCTCAAGGTGATCGTCAATCTCATGGATCTTCGGCAGCGGCTCGCCATCAGCCACCAAACCCTCGTAGTGCAGGGAGAGTGCTTCTTTCACATTCTCGATAGCTTGCGCCACAGTGCCGCCAGCAGAAAAACACCCTGGCACATCCGGGACCGTCACCCCGTATTCAGAATCGGCATCCTTATGCAGAACGACCGGAAATTTCATTTGGATGAATCCTTCCTCCAGATCCGGCAGCGGTATCAGCCGGTCTGATAACAATGTATCCCCGCCGGGGATGACGTCATCGATCATAGGCCTCATTTCAGGCCCGCCTGTTTCAATATGCTATTGATCGTGCCTCTCGGCAGGTCAGAGTCGGGGTGTTTGATCGTCACCCTTCCCGCCTTGAAAGAATGCTTGTACTGATGATGGCTACCCTTCACCGCTACCAGATACCAACCGTCCTCTTCGATCTTCCTGATCATTTCCCTGCTTCGCATCACCTTTGCCTTATTCGCCAGCTCTGCCGGAAAACTCTAGCTGCGAAAGGCACCGCCCATACACACAATACACATCATGAAAAATATTAGCCCAACTCTTCAGCGAATACACCGCTCCGACTGTCGTTAGCGCACTTGCGCAAACACCTCCGCCAACCAATCCACAAACACCCGGACCCGTGGCGACAGGTGGCGGTTGTGGGGATAGAGCACCGAGATCGGCATGTCGGGGGGTGGCGTGGCGGTGAGGATTTCCTGGACCAGGCCTTGCTGGATCTGGGTTTGCATCCGGTAATGCGGACATTGGATCAGACCCAGGCCGGCGATGGCCGAGGCGGCGTAGATTTCGGCGCCGAACACCGACAGTGCACCATCGATGGCGACTTCCTGGAGTTCGCCATCGACCATGAACTGGAATGGATAGAGCTTGGCGGTGACGCGCGAAACGTAGTTCACCGCCCGATGGGCGCTCAGGTCATCAAGGCTTTTCGGTTCACCGTATCGGCGCAGGTAAGCAGGGCTGGCGCAGGTGATCTGCCGCAGGCTGGCGACGCGCCGGCCGATCAAAGACGAATCTTTCAGGGTGCCGGCGCGCAGGACGCAGTCGACCCCTTCTCCAATCAAGTCGACGAACCGGTCGGCCTCGCTGATGGACAGCTCGATGTCCGGGTAGCGCGCCATGAAGTCCGGCAACGCCGGGATCACGAAATGCCGCGCCAGGGTGCCATGCATATCCACCCGCAAGCGGCCCTTGGGCGCGACGCTGCGGAACGCCAGCTCGGCTTCTTCGAGTTCCGCCAGCAGTTGTACACAGCGCGGGTAATAGGCCTCGCCATCGAGGGTCGGTCGCACTTTGCGGGTGCTACGCTCCAGCAGGCGAACCCCGAGCCAGGCTTCGAACTTGTTGAGGGTGTGGGTCAGCGTGGCGCGGGGCAGGTTCAGGTCTTCGGCGGCCTGAGTAAAACTGCTGCGCTCGTAGATACGCACGAACGCCTTCATTGCCTTGACTTGATCCATTGCAGTCGCGCCCGGATTGTTGGTGATTCATGAACAGTCAAGGCAACTCTCCGGCATTTATCCCCCAGAGTAAACATGTGAATCTGACTTCACTTCCTAACCCCCTCTATCCGAAGGAATCCAGCCATGACGATCCAGAACTCCAAAGTCGCCATTGTCACCGGTGCGTCTCGCGGTATCGGCGCCGAAATTGCCAGGCACCTGGCGGGCGAAGGCTATGCCGTTGCCATCAACTTCGCCAACAGCGCCAGCGAAGCCTCGAAGCTGGTGGTACAACTGCGCCAGGCGGGTCACCAGGCCATAGCGGTCAAGGCCGATGTGGCGGCCGCCGCCGATGTCCGCCGGATGTTCGATGAGGTCGAAGCGCAACTGGGCAAGGTCGATGTGTTGATCAACAACGCCGGTATCCTGCAAGTCATGCCCCTGGCCCAGCACAGCGACGAGCTGTTCGACCAGACCTTCGCCATCAACACCCGCGGCACCTTCAATACCCTGCGCGAAGCCGCGACCCGCTTGAACGACGGTGGTCGGATCGTGAATTTTTCCAGCAGCACCGTGGGCCTGAACCTGCCGGGCTATTCGGTGTACATCGCCAGCAAAGCGGCCGTGGAATCGCTGACCCAGGTATTCGCCAAGGAGTTGCGCGGTCGCCAGATCACCGTGAATGCCGTGGCCCCAGGTCCGGTCGCCACCGAGCTCTTCACCCATGGCAAGAGTGAGGAGCAGATCCAGCATTACGCGAAGATGCCGCCGCTGGAGCGCCTCGGCCAGCCGCAAGACATCGCCAGCATCATCTCGTTCCTGGTGAGCCCGGCCGCCGGCTGGGTCAACGGACAGATCTTGCGGGCCAACGGCGGGCTGGTCTGAGGCTTCGCACGACAGCGTCCGCCAGGCCGCTATCGCGAGCAAGCTCGCTCCCACAAGGGAATCAGCATCCCTCCAAGAAGGAATCACTTGTCCCTGTGGGAGCGAGCTTGCTCGCGATGGGGCCGGCGCGGCAGATGAAAACGCTCGGCTGTGTCAAAGCCTCAGTCAACGCACCAGGTGCAGGAATTGCATGTGCCGCTCGTACTGGTCGAGGATGTCGTTGATCACCTGTTCCTTCGTGTAGCCCACCAAGTCATAGTCCTGGCTACCCTCACTCAGATGCACCTCGGCGCGGTAGTAACGGCGGTTGTTGAGTTCCTTGGAACCCATGCCGCCACGGGCAAACGACGGCGTGAAGTAACCGCGCATCTGCACCTGGTAGATGAACGGGTGCTGCTCGCCGTGACCGATTTCCAGGCTGACACTGTCGCTGGCCGGGTCTGGCTGGGTGATCACCGCCAGGCCCTTCTCGGCGAACACTGCCTTCACCTCTTCAATGGCCGGGCGCACCGTGGTGTCGAGGAAGCGGTACACCTCGTCGCGGGACGGGAAATGCACCGCCTGGCTCAAGCGCTGGCGCCAGCCGCCCGTGCCCCGGCGGGAACCGGATACCGGTGCCAATGAATACAATTGCGCGATCTGTTTCTGCGACTCCAGATAGAACGCCTTGTGCAAGCCCCACATCATCAACAACAGGATCAGCGAGAACGGCAGGGAGGTCAGCACCACCGCTGATTTCAGGGCATCGATGCTGCCGGAAAACAGCAGCGCGCTGGTGACCAGGGCGGTCATCGCTCCCCAGAACACCCGCAGCCATTTCGGCCCATCTTCATCCGGGCTGCCGCCCTTGGCCGAGAGCGTCGAAAGCACCACGGTACCGGAGTCGGCAGACGTGACAAAAAAGACGAAGCTGATGAACACCGTGACCGCGATGACGGTCTTGCTCCAGGGATAGGTTTCCAACAGCAGGTACAGGCTCATCGACGGGTTTTCCAAGGCCGACATACCCAACGCGCTCATGCCATGGTTCAGCACCTGGTCGATGGCGCTGTTGCCGAAAATCGACATCCAGGCGAGGGTGAAACCCAGGGGAATCAGCAACACGCCAAACACGAACTCGCGAATGGTACGGCCGCGGGAAATCCGCGCGATGAACAGCCCCACGAACGGCGACCAGGCAATCCACCAGGCCCAGTAGAACACCGTCCAGCCACCCAGCCAGTCGCTGGGTTTGTTGTAGGCGTACAGGTCGAAACTCTTCATCGGCAGGGCGCCGAGGTAGTCGCCCAGATTCTGGATCAGCGTGTTGAGCAGATGCTGGGTTGGCCCGGCGAACAGCACGAACAGCAGCAGCGCACAGGCCAGCAGCATGTTGATGTCGGACATGACGCGCACGCCCTTGTCCACGCCCGCCACCGCCACGATGATCGCCGCGCCCATCATCAATACGATCAGGCCGACTTGAATCCATTGGGTGTGGGCGACGCCGAACAGGTAATCGAGGCCGGAGTTGAGGTGTAACACCCCAAAGCCCATGTCCGCGCCGAGGCCGAACACGGTGGCAATGATGCCGAAGCCATCCACGGCATAGCCGATGGGGCCGTTGATGCGCTTGCCGATCAGCGGGTACAGCGCCGAACGCAACGCCAGCGGCAGGTTGTGCCGATAGGCGAAGTAGGCCAAGGCCATGCCGACAAACGCGAACACGCCCCAGCCGTGGAGGCCCCAGTGCAGAAACAGGATCTGCATGGCCTGGCGTGCGGCCTGGGCGGTTCCGGCCTCACCTTGGGGCGGCTGCACCATATGGGTCAGCGGCTCGGAGACGCAGAAGAAAAACAGGGTGATGCTGATCCCGGCGGCGAACAGCATCCCGGCCCAGGACAAATAACTGAATTCGGGCTCGTCGTGGTCGGCACCGAGCTTGATCTTGCCGTAGCCGGACAAGGCGGTGACCACCACGAAGACCAGATACAGCGTCATCGCCAGCAGGTAGTACCAACCGACCGTGTTGGCCGCCCAGTTCTGCGCTGCCAGCAGCCAGGCGCCGGCCTGCTCGGGCAGGCTGATCACCACCAGGCCGAACAGCAGGATGAAGGTCGCGGCGAAGTAAAACACCGGCGGATTCATGCGGACCAGGCCGCTGGATGGAAGGGACGAGGCACTCATGGGCAACGTACCCCGACAAGCGAGGGAGCGACGATCGAAAACGGACTCGGCAAAGGCAAGCCTCCTGTTGTGAGCGGGCAGCAAACCGACGGTTAACTTGAATGAACGTTCAAGTTAAACATACTGAGGTAGCTAAGGACCAATCGCAGGGCTCGACGGCACCTTTCCTACACTAGTCCACGGGAGGGTATGACGCTGCCTGGGGTGTGTTCGTTCAGTAATGGCAAACAACGCCCAGCCCCTTTGGGAGCGAGCTTGCTCGCGATAGCGGTGTGTCAGTAAAAAGATATGCCAACTGGACCACCGCAATCGCGAGCAAGCTCGCTCCCACAGGTCCGTGTCGTTTGGCAATACGAGGTCACTGGCTTTTTACTCACACCTAAACGATTGCCAGTTGCCCACCCACACCCGCCCTGCCTATAGTCCGGTCATCTCCTGCAATCAGTACGGACTCATGATCAAACAACAGCTGGCCCGCTTTAACCGCCTGGATCTGCTCGGCCACCCGACCCCGCTGGAAAAGCTCGACCGCCTCTCCAGCTGGCTCGGCCGGGATGTCTACATCAAGCGCGACGACCTGACGCCCCTGGCGCTGGGTGGCAACAAACTGCGCAAGCTTGAATACCTGGCCGCCGATGCCATCGCCCAAGGCGCGGACACGCTGATCACCGCCGGCGCGATCCAGTCCAACCATGTGCGCCAGACGGCCGCCATCGCCGCTAAGCTGGGCCTGGGTTGTGTGGCCCTGCTGGAAAACCCCATCGGCACCGACGACCACAATTACCTGGGCAACGGCAACCGGCTGCTGCTTGAACTGTTCGATGCCAAGGTCGAGCTGGTGGAAAACCTGGATAACGCCGATGAGCAGTTGCAGGCCCTGGCCGGCCGCCTGCGCAGCAACGGAAAAAAGCCCTACCTGGTGCCAATTGGCGGCTCGAATGCCTTGGGCGCGCTGGGGTATGTGCGGGCCGGCCTGGAACTGGCCGAGCAGATCAAGGACACCGGGCTGGATTTCGCCGCCGTAGTGCTGGCCTCCGGCAGCGCCGGGACTCATAGCGGCCTGGCGCTGGCGTTGAGCGAAAGCCTGCCGAACCTTCCTGTCATTGGTGTCACGGTTTCGCGCAGCGAAGAGGATCAGTTTCCCAAGGTACAGGGCCTGGCCGAACGCACCGCGCAGCTGCTCGAGATCAAGCTGCCGGAGGCGTTCAAGGTCAACCTGTGGGACGAATATTTCGCCCCTCGCTACGGCGAGCCAAACGCCGGGACGCTGGCGGCGGTCAAGCTGCTTGCCAGCCAGGAAGGCCTGTTGCTGGATCCGGTCTACACCGGCAAGGCCATGGCCGGGCTGCTCGATGGCATCGGCCGCGACCGTTTCGACGAGGGTCCGATCATCTTCCTGCACACCGGTGGCGCACCTGCGCTGTTCGCCTATGACGCAGTGTTCTAAGACCTGAGAAAGTCTCCCTGTGGGAGCGAGCCTGCTCGCGATGGCGGTGGGTCAGTGACGATGGATTTAACTGACCCACCGTCATCGCGAGCAGGCTCGCTCCCACAATGGGATCATTTCATATTGGAATATGTGCAGGATTTAATATTATTTTCCAATCTATAAAACCCATCCTATAGTCGCGCCGAAGGCGCATTTGCCGCGAGACGCCCAAGCTGCTTTGAGGCAGGATGTGGCAATCTTTTCGAATCGCGGCTACGCCTTTCTCATCCACATAATGTTTCATAAGAAAACACAGGGGCTTGTCATGAATTTTTCCGCATTACGTCGCAACCTGCTGGTGGGTTCGCTGGGCCTGGCATTGAGCGCCGGCCTGCTGGGGCAAGCGGTTGCCGGTGAGCAGCTGCAAACGATCAAGGACAAGGGCGTGATCAACGTCGGCCTGGAAGGCACTTACCCTCCGTTCAGTTTCGTTGATGCCGACGGCAAGCTGACCGGTTTCGAAGTGGAATTTTCCGAAGCCCTGGCCAAGGAACTGGGCGTGAAGGTCAAGCTGCAGCCAACCAAATGGGACGGCATCCTCGCGGCGCTGGAGTCCAATCGCCTGGACGCGGTGATCAACCAGGTGACCATTTCCGAAGAGCGCAAGAAGAAGTACGACTTCTCCAAACCGTATACCGTTTCCGGGATCCAGGCACTGACCCTGACCAAGAACAAAGACACCATCAAGACGGCGGCCGACCTTGCGGGCAAGAAAGTTGGCGTGGGTCTGGGCACCAACTACGAACAGTGGGTCAAGGCCAACGTACCGGGCGCTGACGTACGCACCTACGAAGATGATCCGACCAAGTTCCAGGACCTGCGTGTCGGCCGTATCGACGCCATCCTGATCGACCGCCTCGCCGCCCTGGAGTACGCCAAGAAAGCCAAGGACACTGCCGCCGCCGGCGAAGCGTTTTCTCGCCAGGAGTCCGGGATCGCCCTGCGCAAAGGCGAACCTGAACTGCTGGACGCGGTGAACCAGGCCATCGACAAGCTGCGCGCCGACGGCACGCTGAAAAAGCTTTCGGAAAAATACTTCAGCGCTGACGTCACTCAATAATGGAAGAGGCTTTCCAACTCGCGCTGGACTCCGCGCCCTTCTTGCTCAAGGGCGCGTATTACACGGTGATCCTTAGCCTGGGCGGCATGTTCTTCGGCTTGTTGCTGGGGTTCGGCCTGGCGCTGATGCGCCTGTCGCGCTTCAAGCTGGTGAGCTGGGTCGCTCGCATCTACGTGTCGTTCTTTCGCGGCACGCCGCTGCTGGTGCAACTGTTCGTGATCTATTACGGGCTGCCGCAACTGGGCGTCGAGCTGGATCCGCTGCCGGCGGCGCTGATCGGCTTCTCGCTGAACATGGCCGCCTACGCCTGTGAAATCCTGCGGGCCGCCATCAGTTCCATCGAGCGTGGCCAGTGGGAAGCGGCGGCCAGCATCGGCATGACCCGCGCCCAGACCCTGCGCCGGGCCATCCTGCCGCAAGCCGCACGCACGGCCCTGCCACCGTTGGGCAACAGCTTCATTTCCCTGGTCAAGGACACCGCGCTGGCGGCGACCATCCAGGTGCCGGAGCTGTTCCGCCAGGCGCAGCTGATCACCGCGCGAACCTTCGAGATCTTCACCATGTACCTTGCCGCCGCGCTGATCTACTGGGTTCTGGCAAGCGTGCTCTCGCACCTGCAGAACGTCCTGGAAGCCCGGGTCAATCGGCATGACCAGGAGTCCTGATCCATGATTGTCGTGGAAAAACTGACAAAGCAGTTCAAGGGTCAGGTGGTGCTCAATGGCATCGACCTGAAGATCGAAGAAGGCGAAGTGGTTGCGATCATCGGTCCCAGTGGCTCGGGCAAGACCACCTTCCTGCGCTGCCTGAACTTCCTCGAAGAACCCAGCAGCGGTCGGATCAAGGTGGGTGACATCGAAATCGATGGCAGCCGCCCTTTGAACCAGCAGCAGAACCTGGTGCGGCGCTTGCGCCAGCAGGTGGGATTTGTGTTCCAGAACTTCAATCTGTTTCCCCACCGCACTGCGCTGGAGAACGTCACCGAAGGCCCGATGGTGGTGAAAAAGACCCCGCGGGCCGACGCCGAAGCCCTGGGCCGCAAGCTTTTGGCCAAGGTCGGGCTGGCGGGCAAGGAAAACGCTTACCCACGACGCCTGTCCGGGGGTCAGCAACAGCGCGTGGCCATTGCCCGGGCACTGGCGATGGAACCTGCGGTGATCCTGTTCGACGAGCCGACCTCGGCCCTCGATCCGGAACTGGTGGGTGAAGTGCTGTCGACCATCCGTGGCCTGGCCGAAGAGAAGCGCACCATGGTCATCGTGACCCACGAGATGGGCTTCGCCCGGGACGTGGCCAACCGCGTGGTGTTTTTCGACAAAGGCGTGATCGTCGAGCAAGGCGAAGCCAAGGCCTTGTTTGCCGCACCAAAGGAAGAGCGTACCCGGCAGTTCCTCAGCAAATTCCTCTCTGCCGGAAACGGCGCCTAGTAAGTTGCTTCAAGCTTCATCACTTCCAGGGATGGAAGTGAGGCAACTTATTCAAGACCGCACTGCATCAGTTATCAAAGACGAAACAACTGGCAACTTTGTGCCTATAAATAATTTCCATTGATCATTGCGCACATAACATATCTCTAGCAACACTTTCTCCTGATCTTTTTTGAACACCAACAAGTCTCCTCAGCTTTCCCGCCTCAAACGGCCAGCCTAGGAAAAAGGCGCCTGACGCCAAGCATTCTTAACAATGGGGCGTAGGACGTTTCTGAAGAACTTCCCATCGAACCATTAAGCAAGCCCCTCTATTGACACTGCAACTAGCGAACCTTTATCTAGTGATCGACAGGCGATGCACATTAACTCAATTCCATACACTGGCTAATAAAGTCAGCGCCTAGTGCCGCGCAAATAAAATATGTAGCGTTATCAAGGAGAAGATCATGACATGTACGTCGAATATTCCTGGACTGGCTGCACCCACCGTGGCCAACATCCACCCTGCCGGTATCAATATCGCCAGTGCCACGCACCTGGAAGTCGCCATTGCACCCTACCCCGGCATGGACGCGGGCGACCTGATCGAGTTGTTCTGGGACGACTGCTACGTGGGCTCTCGCCTGCTCACATCGGCCGACGTACAAACCAGCGTCACGCTACGGGTGCCGGAAAGCTTCATCGTCAATGGAACTTCGCGCATTCACTACCGCGTGATGCAAGTGGGGCGTGGGCCGGCGTTGTCCGTCGCGCAACGGGTACAGGTGAAACTCGATTGCCCAGGCGGCCAGCCTTCGGCCTTGAGCGGCACTGAAAACCAGGGGTTGGCGCCGGTCAGGATACCCGCGACCATCCGCCGCCAAGGGGTGAACCCGAGCCAGATCAAGCGCGGTGTACCAGTGACCATCGAGCCCTACCTGAACATGGCCGCCGACGATGCAATCACCTTGCGCTGGGGCGATGTGCGCATGGACTTGCCCCGCATCAAGCCGAGCGAGATCGGCCAGCCGATCAACATCTGGGTCCCGCCGCACGTCATCCTCGAAGCCGGGGAGGACCTGCGCCTGGAAGTGACCTACTGCATCCTTGATCGGGTAGGCAATAACTCCCAGTGGGCGCCGCCGCGGACGTTGAAGATCGGCTGTGCCAGGCCTTGTCAGAAAAGTGCCTCGAACGAAGCACTCATGGCGGCCGGGGCTGGCCGCCATTGAATGACCGAGATTGTTGCTGCCAGAGGCGTTTCTGTGGCGAGGGAGCTTGCTCCCGCTTGGGTGCGCAGCGCCCATAAAAAGCTTGGGGTCGCTGCGCAACCCAGCGGGAGCAAGCTCCCTCACCACAAATGCCTTGGTACCAAGGCAAGCTCGGTAAAGCATTCAATCCAACCTATCTATATTCCTAAAAGTTAGTTCATAAATAATTTATACGCGTTTAGGGTATATACACCGGACCACCGGACATTCTTGTTTTTACACGCCGCATTCATCGCGGCGTTTCTTGAGATGTGAGGTGGGTATGGTACGGAACACAATCACCCCAGTGCAGGGCACAAAAGCGCAGCACGCCAAGGCACTGCCAGCAGCCACGGAGTGGCTGTGATGTCAGACCTGGCACAAGCAAAGGTCCAGAGCGACCAGGACATCGCACCGCTGTTGCTGCCCGCGCAAATACTGCGCAACGATGCCGAGGCCATCGAGGCCGCCCGTGAACTGGCGCAGGTCGCCCGTCAGCAGGCGGCGCGGCGCGATCAGCAGCGCAAACTGCCGTGGTCGGAAATCGAACAATTCACCCGCAGCGGGCTAGGCAGCATCGTTATTCCCCGGGAATACGGCGGCCCCCAGGTTTCGTTCGTGACCGTCGCCGACGTGTTCGCGATCATTTCCGCTGCCGACCCGGCCCTCGGGCAGATCCCCCAGAACCAGTTCGGCGTGCTCCAGCTGATTCTCGCCACGGGCACCGAGCGGCAAAAGAAAATCCTCCTGCAAAGCGTGCTCGAAGGCTGGCGCATCGGCAATGCCGGGCCGGAACGGGGCGTGCGCAATACCCTGGAGCTCAAAACACGGATCACCGCTGACGGTGACGGGTATGTCATCAACGGGCAAAAGTTCTATTCCACCGGCGCGCTGTTCGCCCACTGGGTGGCGGTCAAGGCACTGAATGACGATGGCCGTCAGGTGTTGGCGTTCGTGCCGCGTGGTACGCCGGGGCTGCGGATCGTCGACGATTGGTCGGGTTTCGGGCAACGCACCACCGCCAGCGGCACCGTGCTGTTGAACGACGTCCGGGTTGACGCCGAACGGGTCCTGGACAACTGGCGCGTCAACGAAAAGCCGAATGTACAGGGCGCAATTTCCCAGCTGATCCAGGCCGCCATAGACGCCGGCATCGCCCGTGGCGCCATTGATGACGCCATTGCATTCGTCCGTGAACGGGCCCGGCCGTGGATCGACGCCAAGGTCGAACGGGCCAGCGACGACCTCTACGTGATCGCCGATATCGGCAAGCTGAAAATCGACCTGCACGCCGCCGAAGCGCTGCTGCGCAAGGCCGGGCAAGTGCTGGACCAGGTCAGCGCCGCGCCCATCACCGCGCAATCCGCCGCCCGCGCCTCGATTGCCGTGGCCGAAGCCAAGGTGCTCACCACCGAGATCGCCTTGCAGGCCAGCGAAAAACTCTTCGAGCTGGCCGGCAGCCGCGCCACCCTCGCCGAATTCAATCTCGACCGCCACTGGCGCAACGCGCGGGTCCACACCCTGCACGACCCGGTGCGCTGGAAGTATCACGCGGTTGGCGCCTATCACCTCAACGGCACGTTGCCGGCGCGACATTCCTGGATCTGACGACCCGACCTCTGGAGCAGCACATGACGTTTTCTCAACACGTCGCGGTAATCACCAGCGATGAACAAGCCCTCATCGTCGCCAGCGACCTGGCCGATGACTTCAAGCGCGACAGCGTCCTGCGCGACCGCGAACGACGCCTGCCCTATCCGGAACTGGAAGTGTTCTCCCGCTCCGGCCTGTGGGGCATCAGCGTGCCCAAGGCCTACGGCGGTGCCGGGGTTTCCAACGTCACGCTGGCCAAGGTCATCGCCTTGATCGCCCAGGCCGACGGTTCCCTCGGGCAGATTCCGCAGAACCATTACTACGCCCTGGAAGTGTTGCGGGTGAATGGCAGCGAAGCGCAGAAGCAACGGTTATACGCCGAGGTACTGGCCGGCCAGCGCTTCGGTAACGCATTGGCCGAGCTTGGCACCAAGACCGCCCACGAGCGCACCACTCAGCTGCGTCGCGATGGCGACGGCTACCGGATCAACGGGCGCAAGTTCTATGCCACCGGGGCGATCTATGCCCAACGCATCCCCACTTCGGTGGTGGATGAAAACGGTGTGCAACAGCTGGCGTTCGTCCCGCACGACAGTAAAGGCCTGACAGTGATCGACGACTGGAGCGGTTTCGGCCAACGCACCACCGGCAGCGGCTCGGTGGTGTTCGACGACGTGTATGTCGACGCCGAAGACGTCGTGCCATTCCAGAGTGCCTTCGAGCGCCCGACGCCGGTGGGGCCGCTGGCGCAGATTCTCCACGCCGCCATCGACACCGGTATCGCCCGCGCCGCCTATGAAGATGCATTGCACTTCGTGCGCAGCAAGACCCGGCCATGGATCGACGCCACCAGCGACATTGCCACCGAGGACCCGCTCACTCTCAAGAGTTTCGGCCAGTTGAGCATCCGCCTGCATGCCGCCGAAGCGCTGTTGGAGCGCGCCGGCGAGTTCCTCGACCGGGCCCAGGCCGACACCCAGGCCGATTCGGTCGCCGCCGCCTCGATTGCGGTGGCCGAGGCCCGCGCCATCAGCACCGAAATTTCCCTGGCCGCCGGCAGCACCCTGTTCGAGCTGGCCGGCAGCCAGGCGACCCTGGCCGAACATGGCCTGGACCGCCATTGGCGCAACGCGCGGGTGCACACCCTGCACGACCCGGTGCGCTGGAAATATCACGCGGTCGGCAACTTCTATCTCAACGACGAGAAGCCGCCGCTGCGGGGGACGATCTGATGGCGTCCGGCAAGAAAAAAATCCTGCTCAATGCGTTCAACATGAACTGCGTCGGGCACATCAACCATGGCTTGTGGACCCATCCCCAGGACACCTCGACCCAGTACAACACGATCGAATACTGGACCGGCCTGGCGCAGCTGCTCGAACGCGGCCTGTTCGACGGGCTGTTCATCGCCGATATCGTCGGGGTCTACGACGTCTATCAACAATCGGTGGACGTCACGCTGAAGGAGTCGATCCAGCTACCGGTCAACGACCCGTTGCTGCTGGTCTCGGCGATGGCGGCGGTCACCCGGGACCTGGGTTTCGGCCTCACCGCCAACCTGACCTACGAGCCGCCGTACCTGTTCGCCCGGCGCATGAGCACCCTCGACTACCTGAGTCGCGGCCGGGTCGGCTGGAACATCGTCACCGGCTACCTGGACAGCGCCGCCAAAGCCATGGGCCTGACCGCGCAAGTCGAGCATGACCGGCGTTACGACCAGGCCGACGAGTACCTGCAAGTGCTCTACAAACTGTGGGAAGGCAGTTGGGAAAACGACGCGGTACTCAATGATCGTCAGCAACGGATCTATGCCCGGCCGGAGAAGGTGCACAAGATCCGGCACCAAGGCGAGTTCTATCAGGTCGAGGGCTATCACCTGTGCGAACCCTCGCCCCAACGCACTCCGGTGCTGTTCCAGGCCGGCAGTTCGGAACGCGGCCTGTTGTTCGCCGGGCGGCATGCCGAGTGCGTGTTCATCAGCGGCCAGAACAAACCGGCGACCAAGGTCCAGGTGGACAAGGTCCGCGCCAGCGCCGCCCGTGCCGGGCGCAACCCCGAGGACATCAAGGTGTTCATGGGCCTGAACGTGATCGTCGGCGAGACCGAAGCGGCGGCCTGGGCCAAGCATGCCGAGTACCTGAGCTACGCCAGCGCCGAGGCCGGGGTGGCACATTTTTCCGCATCGACGGGGATCGATTTTTCCCAGTACGAACTGGACGAGCCGATCCAGTACGTGAAGAGCAACGCCATCCAGTCCGCCACCAAGACCCTGCAAAACAACGACTGGACCCGACGCAAATTGCTGGAACAGCACGCCCTTGGCGGCCGCTACATCACGGTGGTCGGTTCAGCCGAACAAGTGGCCGATGAGTTGGAATCATGGATCGCCGAGACCGGCCTCGATGGCTTCAACCTGACCCGCATCGTCACGCCGCAAAGTTATGTGGACTTCATCGACCTGGTGATTCCCGAGCTGCAGCGACGCGGCTCGTACAAGACCGCATATGACCACGGCACGCTGCGCGAGAAGTTGTTTCATGCCGGGGCTCATTTGCCCGGGCAACACACCGGCTCGGATTACCGGCACTGAGTTATTAATCAGGGGGCTGGCTGAATCCCGCTCGGCTGCGCAGCAGGCGCGAAATCTTGAGGCCTGCTGCGCAGTCCAGCGGGAGCAAGCTCCCTCGCCACCGCAAGCTCTCTGCCCACAAAGGCACCGACTTTTAATCAAGATGACTGGAAAAAACTTATGACCAAGCACTCCCTTTCCTTGCCAGTCAAAGCACTGGCCCTGGCCCTCGGCTTGTTCAGCTCAGCGCTGTTCGCCGCCGATGCGCCGCTTAAAATCGGCACCACCGCCGCGTTCGCCATTCCGCTGGAAGCGGCCGTCGAAGAAGCGGGCAAGCAAGGCCTGAAGGTCGAGCTGGTAGAGTTCAGCGACTGGATCGCACCGAACGTCAGCCTGGCCTCCGGGGATATCGACGTGAATTATTTCCAGCACATCCCGTTCCTGGAAAACGCCAAGGCCGCCGCCGGGTTCGATCTGGTGCCCTTCGCGCCGGGGATCATCAACAACGTCGGCCTCTACTCGAAGAAATACAAAAGCTTCGCCGAGCTGCCCGAGGGCGCCAGCGTCGCCATTGCCAACGACCCGATCAACAGCGGACGCGGCCTGCAACTGCTGGCAAAGGCCGGGCTGATCACGCTCAAGCCCGGCGTGGGCTACAAGGCCACCGAGGACGACATCGTCGCCAACCCGAAAAACATCAAGATCCTCCAGGTCGAAGCCGTGCAACTGGTGCGCGCCTATGACGACGCCGACCTGGTACAGGGTTACCCCGCCTACATCCGCCTGGCGAAAACCTTCGATGCCACCTCTGCCTTGCTGTTCGACGGCCTGGACCACAAGGAATACGTGATCCAGTTTGTGATCCAGCCCAAGAGCAAGGACGACCCACGCCTGATCAAGTTCGTCGACATCTATCAACATTCGCCCGCCGTACGCGCCGCCCTGGACAAGGCCCATGGCAAGCTCTACCAGGCCGGTTGGGAAGGCTGATCATGAATGCCGTCAACGCCCGACTCCGGGATGAACCCGCCACGCCCCAGAGCGCTGAACAGACCGAACTGCACCCTGAACTGAACCGCGCCCATGTGCGCTTCATTGGCCTGGGCAAAACTTATAACGGCGCGCAAGGACCGGTGGCCGCGCTGCACAGCATCGACCTGGCGATCCAGCGCGGCGAGGTGTTCGGCATCATCGGCCGCAGCGGCGCCGGCAAGTCGTCGCTGATCCGCACCATCAACCGACTCGAACAACCTACCAGCGGACGCGTGCTGATCGACCAGGTGGACATCGGCGAGTTCGATGAAGACCGCCTGGTGGAGCTGCGCCGACGCATCGGCATGATCTTCCAGCACTTCAACCTGATGTCGGCCAAGACCGTGTGGCAGAACGTCGAGTTGCCACTGAAAGTCGCCGGGGTGCCCAAGGCGCAGCGCCAGCGCAAAGTCCGCGAGCTGCTGGAACTGGTTGGCCTGCAAGGCAAGCATGAGGCCTATCCGGCGCAACTTTCCGGCGGCCAGAAGCAGCGCGTCGGGATCGCCCGGGCCTTGGTGCATGATCCGCAGATTCTGCTGTGCGACGAGGCCACTTCGGCCCTGGACCCGGAGACCACCCAGTCGATTCTCGGCCTGTTGCGCGAGATCAATCAGCGGCTGGGCCTGACCATCGTGCTGATCACCCATGAAATGGCGGTGATTCGCGAAGTCTGCGACCGGGTGGTAGTGCTCGAGCAAGGGCGCATCGTCGAACAGGGGCCGGTCTGGGAAGTGTTCGGCAACCCACAGCATGAAGTCAGCCGGACACTGCTGGCGCCCTTGCAGCATGCGCTGCCCGAAGAACTGCAAAACCGCTTGCAAGCACAACCGGCGTCGGCGGATGCCGCCACCGTGCTGCGCCTGCAATTCACCGGCAGCGGCCACGACGAACCGGACCTGGCGGCCTTGTTCAGCGCTCTGGGTGGGCGCGTGCGGCTGCTGCACGGCGGCATCGAACGGATCCAGGGCCATGGGCTGGGGCAATTGCTGCTGGCGGTGAGCGGTTCTTCGTGGGGTGCCGAAGAGTTGCGTCAACGCGCCGGCAATTGGGCACAACGGGTAGAGGTGCTGGGTTATGTGGTTTGATCGGTTGTTACAGGGCTTCATTGACACCTTTTTGATGGTGGGCGTGTCGTCGTTGATCGCGCTGCTGGTGGGTATCCCGATGGCGGTGATCCTGGTGACCAGCGGCAAGGGCGGGATTTATGAGGCGCCTGTTGTGAATAAAATCCTGGGGGCGTTCGTCAACCTGTTCCGCTCGATCCCGTTTTTGATCCTGATGGTGGCGCTGATCCCGTTCACCCGGCTGATCGTCGGCACCACCTATGGCGTTTGGGCCGCCGTGGTGCCCCTGACCATCGCCGCCACGCCGTTCTTCGCGCGTATCGCCGAGGTCAGCCTGCGGGAGGTCGACCATGGCCTGATCGAAGCCGCCCAGGCCATGGGTTGCCGGCGCTGGCACATCGTCTGGCACGTGCTGCTGCCTGAAGCCCTGCCGGGCATCGTCGGCGGTTTCACCATTACCCTGGTGACCATGATCAACTCCTCGGCCATGGCGGGCGCCATCGGTGCCGGCGGCCTGGGCGACATCGCCTACCGGTATGGCTACCAGCGTTTCGACAGCCAGATCATGCTCACGGTGATCGTGTTGCTGGTGGCGCTGGTGGCGGTGATCCAGTTGGGCGGGGATCGTCTGGCGCGGGGGTTGAACAAGCGCTGAGGCAGCGCCAGGGTTGATACTTCTTCCACCGCTATTGTCGGATCGCCACCCTGAGCAGGCTGCTCCCACAGGGTTCTGTGAACGACGCAACCCCTTTGTGGGAGCGAGCCTGCTCGCGATGGGCGCCTGCGGTATAGTCAGTCCAACGTTCCCCACCCAAGCCAATACCCATGAAACACACCCCCGAAGACCTGCACACCATCACCAGTACGACGCTGGGCAATTACAACGCCGTCGCCGAGAGTTTTCGCGAGGGCACCCGCGATCACGACGTCAGCCAGAACATCGACGCCCTGCTGCGGCACATCAAGGGCCAGGCCCCGTTGCACATCCTGGATTTCGGCTGCGGGCCCGGACGCGACCTGCGCACGTTCACTGCCATGGGCCACGTGGCGGTCGGCCTCGACGGCTCGGAGGCATTTGCCCGCATGGCGCGCCAGGACAGCGGTTGTGAGGTGTGGCAACAGGATTTCCTGAAACTCGATCTGCCGGCGGAACGCTTCGACGGGATTTTTGCCAACGCCGTGCTGTTTCATATCCCGGTCCAGGAACTGCCGCGGGTACTCAAGCAACTGCGCGCTACGCTCAAGCCCGGTGGTGTGCTGTTCAGCTCCAACCCCCGTGGCGAGAACCAGGAAGGCTGGAACGGCCAGCGCTTCGGCGCCTACCACGACCTTGCGGCCTGGCGCACGCTGCTGGGCGAAGCCGGTTTTGTAGAGCTGGAACATTACTATCGGCCGGCGGGGCTGCCGCGCGAGCAACAGCCTTGGCTGGCGAGTGTCTGGCGCAAGTCTTGAAAGCGGACCTGTTTCTACCGACTGAACGCTGAAGCCGTGGCGAGGGAGCTTGCTCCCGCTCGGCGGCGCAGCCGTCGCAATCCTGGGCCTGCTTCGCAGTCCAGCGGGAGCAAGCTCCCTCGCCACAGGGGACCGTGTGTAATTACAGGTTTAGGTTATTCCCGCTTGACCAACCACTTCTGTGACAACTGCTCCAATCGCCCATCTTCCTTGATACGCATCAAAGCGTTGTTCAGGCTGGCCTTGAATGCCGGGTTGTCCTTCTGGAACGGGATCACCAGGCTCGGCGCCGGACCGGTTTTCTCTTCAGGCTGGAAAGACTGCGCCAGCACCATCGGACGCTGCGCCTCTTCCTTGCTCGCCAGCAACTGTGCATCCGGATGGCTGTAAGCGGCGCTGGTGTCGAAACGTTCTGCCAGTTCCGGGGTCAGTGCTATGTGGTTGATGGCGACATCGTACTTGCCACTTTCCACACCGCTCAGCAGATCCGCGGCATCGGTGACCACGAAGTCGGCGCGCACATCGAGCTCGGCGGCCAGCATCTGGCCCAGTTCCACTTCAAAGCCGGCGAGCTTGCCGTCCTCCTTGAAGTTGAACGGGGCGGCGTCGGCTTCCAGGGCAATGCGCAGCTCGCCACGGTCGTTGATGTCGTCGATCAGTTCGGCATGGGCCAGGGGGCTCAGAAGGGGTAGCAGGCAAATCAGGCCAGGCAGAAAACGCATGGTCACTCCTAGGTATTTATATAAGCGACGCTCGTTTCAGGCTCGCTTTGCTATGGTTGTTGCAGGCTTCGACAACGATTGGTCATGAAGTTGTCACGACCAGGCGGATTTCATGGAAAAACTGGAGAAAAAAATGAAAAGCTTTATGTCTCGTGCCGCGTTGGCCGGCCTGTTGCTCGGCACTTCGATGCTGGCGGCCGCCGCGACCCCGGCTCCGAAAGGTGCTGAAGTCTTCATCGTTTCCCCGAAGGACGGCGCCACCGTCGCTCAGGAATTCAAGGTCAGGTTCGGCGTCAAGGGCATCGCCCTGGCCCCGGCGGGTGACGTGACAAAAAATACCGGGCACCACCATCTGCTGATCGACGTCGACAAACTGCCCGCCAAGGACGCACCGATTCCCAACGATGCGAACCACATGCACTTCGGCAAGGCCCAGACCGAAGCGACCATCAAGCTGGCGCCGGGCGAGCACACCTTGCAGCTGGAACTGGGCGACAGCGGCCACATGCCGTTCGATCCACCGATCGTGTCGAAGAAAATCACGGTGACCGTGAAATAATCCAGAATAGCTGACAACACGGCACCCTGTGGGAGCGAGCCTGCTCGCGATTGCGGTGGATCAGCTGGCATGTCTGTAGCTGAAACACCGCTATCGCGAGCAGGCTCGCTCCCACAAGGGTTTGTGTTGTGTCAGGCAGAAAAAAGGGAGCCTTGTCAGGCTCCCTTTTTTGCTTCAAACCAGCAGTTGATCACTGCCTGTCAGAACAGCACGCGGCAACGAATAGTGCCCTTGATGTGTTGCAGTTTCTCTTGTGCCAGGTCCGAGTATTCGGCGTCGACGTCGATCACGACGTAGCCGACCTTCTCGTTGGTTTGCAGGAACTGACCGGAAATGTTGATGCCGTTTTCGGCGAAGACCTTGTTGATCTCGCTCATCACACCCGGAATGTTTTCGTGGATGTGCAGCAAGCGGTGCTTGCCAGGGTGCGCCGGCAGGGCCACTTCCGGGAAGTTCACGGACGATACCGAAGTACCATTGTCGCTGTACTTGACCAGTTTTTCCGCGACTTCCAGACCGATGTTGGCCTGGGCTTCAGCGGTGGAACCACCGATGTGCGGGGTCAGGATCACGTTGTCCAGGCCACGTAGCGGGCTCTCGAAGATGTCGTCATTGGAGCGCGGCTCCACCGGAAACACGTCGATGGCGGCGCCGATCAGGTGCTTGTCCTTGATCGCTTCGGCCAGGGCTTCGAGCTTGACCACCGTGCCACGGGCGGCGTTGATCAGGATCCCGCCTTTCTTGATGGCGCGGATTTCTTTCTCGCCGATCATCCATTGGGTCGCAGGGGTTTCCGGAACATGCAGGGTCACGATGTCGGACATGCCCAGCAACTCGTGCAGGTCATTGACCTGGGTGGCGTTGCCCAGCGGCAGCTTGGTCACGGTGTCGTAGAAGAACACCTGCATGCCCAGGCCTTCGGCCAGGACCGACAATTGCGTACCGATCGAACCGTAGCCGACGATACCCAGCTTTTTGCCGCGGATTTCAAAGGAGTTGGCCGCGCTCTTGATCCAGCCGCCACGATGGCAGGACGCGTTTTTCTCAGGGATGCCCCGCAGCAGCAGGATCGCTTCGGCCAGCACCAGTTCGGCAACGGAACGGGTGTTGGAGTACGGAGCGTTGAACACCGCGATACCGCGCTCGCGTGCTGCGTTGAGGTCGACCTGGTTGGTGCCGATGCAGAAGCAGCCGACCGCGACCAGTTTCTTGGCGTGATCGAAAATCTCTTCGGTCAATTGAGTGCGCGAGCGGATGCCGATGAAGTGCGCATCGGCGATCTTTTCCTTGAGCTGGGCCTCCGGCAGAGAACTGGTGATGTACTCGATGCTGGTGTAGCCCGCCGACTTGAGGACGTCGACAGCCGATTGGTGGACGCCTTCGAGAAGAAGGAACTTGATCTTGCTCTTATCGAGAGAAGTCTTGCTCATCTGCGTAAACCTGTGTCCCGGAGAAAAATGGCAGGGAATCGGGCAGCGCATGCTGGCCCGACCGGCGTGAAAGCCGTCGCCGCAGAACAGCCTTTGAGCACTACGCTGCGGGGTCGGTATGCTAGCATAGCCACCCCGCTAAACACTCATTCCTGCGACGTGAAGCGTTCTCAGGATGACCATGAATTGTTCGAGAGTTCTGTCGATGACCAATCCTGCCCTGTTAGATGAGCTGAAGACCCTGGTTGAGCCTGGCAAGGTCCTGACCGACGCCGACTCCCTGAACGCTTACGGCAAGGACTGGACCAAGCATTTCGCCCCTGCGCCGACCGCTATCGTCTTCCCCAAGACGACCGAGCAGGTCCAGGCCATCGTTCGCTGGGCCAACACGCACAAAGTAGCCCTGGTGCCATCGGGCGGGCGCACCGGGCTTTCGGCGGCGGCCGTGGCGGCTAATGGCGAAGTGGTCGTGTCATTCGACTACATGAACCAGATTCTCGACGTGAACCTCACCGACCGTACCGCCGTCTGCCAGCCGGGCGTGGTCACCGAGCAGTTGCAGAACAAGGCCGAGGAACATGGCCTGTACTACCCGGTGGATTTCGCTTCAGCCGGCTCCAGTCAGATTGGCGGCAATATCGGCACCAATGCCGGCGGGATCAAGGTCATTCGCTACGGCATGACCCGCAACTGGGTTGCCGGCATGAAAGTCGTCACCGGCAAGGGTGACCTCCTGGAATTGAACAAAGACCTGATTAAGAACGCCACCGGCTACGACTTGCGCCAGCTGTTCATCGGCGCCGAAGGCACCCTCGGCTTCGTGGTCGAAGCCACCATGCGCCTGGATCGCGCACCGAAGAACCTCACCGCCATGGTGCTCGGCACGCCGGACTTCGACTCGATCATGCCGGTGCTGCATGCCTTCCAGGGCAAGCTCGACCTGACCGCTTTCGAATTCTTTTCCGACAAGGCCCTGGCCAAAGTCCTCGGTCGTGGGGACGTGCCGGCCCCGTTCGACACCGAGTGCCCGTTCTACGCCCTGCTGGAATTCGAAGCCACCACCGAAGAAGTCGCCAATCACGCCCTGGAAACCTTCGAGCACTGCGTAGAGCAAGGGTGGGTGCTGGACGGCGTGATGAGCCAGAGCGAAACCCAGTTGCAGAACCTGTGGAAACTACGCGAGTACATCTCCGAAACCATTTCCCACTGGACCCCGTACAAGAACGACATCTCGGTCACCGTCTCGAACGTTCCAGGTTTCCTTCGGGAAATCGACGCGATTGTCGGCGAACATTATCCGGACTTTGAAATCGTCTGGTTCGGCCACATCGGCGACGGCAACCTGCACCTGAACATCCTCAAGCCGGAAAACCTGAGCAAGGACGAGTTCTTTGCCAAATGCGCGACCGTCAACAAGTGGGTGTTTGAAACCGTCGAGAAGTACAACGGCTCGATTTCGGCCGAACACGGCGTGGGGATGACCAAGCGCGATTACCTGACCTATAGTCGTTCGCCTGTGGAAATCGACTACATGAAAGCAGTAAAGGCCGTATTCGATCCGAACGGCATCATGAACCCAGGCAAGATCTTCGCAGTTTGATGCCCTGAAGCACCTGATGAATCCCAGACCCAGGAGTCGTAATGAGCTATCAGCACCAGTATGTCGACGGCACACGCATTCATTTCCCGGTAGGAAAACTCGTGTGCATCGGCCGTAACTACGCCGAACATGCCAAGGAACTGGATAACCCGGTGCCCACCGAGCCCCTGCTGTTCATCAAGCCGGGCAGTTGCGTGGTACCCATGGAGGGCGGCTTCAGTATTCCTACGGACCGTGGCTCGGTGCACTACGAGGCGGAAATCGCCGTGCTGATCGGCAAGCCATTGTCGACCCGCCCGAGCGTTGAGGAAGTGCTGGACGCCATTTCCGGCTTCGCCCCGGCCCTGGACCTGACCCTGCGGGACAAACAGGCCGAGCTCAAGGCCAAGGGCCTGCCGTGGGAAATCGCCAAGTCATTCGACGGCGCGGCGGTACTCGCCCCCTTCGTGCCGAACGGCACCTTCGCCGACCTTACCGATATCCCCGTGCGCCTGACCATCAACGGTGAAGTGCGCCAGGACGGCAACAGCAGCCTGATGCTCAACCCCATCGTGCCGATGATCCAGCACATGGCCGGCTGCTTCTCACTGCAAGCCGGGGACGTGATCCTCACCGGCACCCCGGCGGGCGTCGGGCCGCTGAACGTCGGCGATGAACTGGTGATAGAACTGCCCGGAACGAGCCGCTTCGAAAGCAGCGTTCGCTGACTGCAACCTCGCTCCCGCAGGTATGCGCTATTTACTGTTTTTTCACATGCCATCCGGATAATTCAGCGGATAGCGGCATCTGAGCCAGCCGTATCCTTAATCCGACTGATCTGGAACACCCTCACTGATGGCCAATACCCAATCACCGTCTCCCGCCAAAGCCCTTCGCCGCTCTCGCTTCGCCCTGCCCTGGTATGCCTGGTCGCTGCTGGCCGTCGCGGCGGCCTATGGCCTGGCGTTTGCGATGCATTGGGATGATCGTGGCCTGCTTTGGCTGTCGGAGCACTTCCAGAGCCCGGCCCAGCGCCAGGAAAGCACCTGGTTGCCGGACTACCGCGCCGTGATCGACGCCAAGCCGCTGCCCGGCATGGAGAAGGACGAAGCGTCGGACATCACCTATAACCCGCAGACCAAGACCCTGTTCGCAGTCATGGGCAAACAGCCCTTCCTGGTTGAGCTGACCCTGCAGGGCGACGTACTGCGCAAAATGCCCCTGGTGGGCTGGAGCAATCCCGAAGGCGTGACCTACATGGAAAACGGACTGCTGGCGATTACCGATGAGCGAAGCCACACATTGACTATCGTCCAGGTGGACGCCGACACCCGTGAGCTCAACAGCGCCAACTTCCCTCACTATGACCTTGGCCCATCGAAGAACCAGAACAAGGGCTTCGAAGGGATTGTCTGGGACCCGCACAATCAGCAACTGGTGCTCGGGGAGGAACGCCCGCCGGCCCTGTTCACCTGGAAAAGCGACGGCAGCCAGCAGCTCAGCGGCGAGAAGCACATCCACGTCAGCGATGAACTGGACCTGCGAAACCTCTCGGCCCTGGCGATCGATCCTCGCACAGGCCACATGCTGGTGCTTTCAGCCGACTCCCATCTGCTGCTGGAGCTGGACGACAAAGGCGACCAGGTCAGCTTCATGACCCTGTTGGGGGGCTTCAACGGCCTGAAGGACACCATCCCTCGCGCCGAGGGCGTGACCATCGATGAAGCCGGCAACCTCTACATGGTCAGCGAGCCGAATCTGTTTTATCGTTTCGAAAAACAACGCTGATCGCCCTGACCCTGTAAGATTATTCCGTCTTCGTTGTAGGACGTGGCAAACGGCCATTAAGCTTCAGTTCAGGCAGTCGTGGTATTTCCGTCCACCTGTCTTATCAGAGCCCACCCACATGCGCCGATTCGCCCGTCCCAAACCCCTATTCATGATATTGCTGACGACCCTGCTGGTTGCACTGATCGCCGGCGGCCAGCACTTGCGCCTGTTCGAACGTGCCTGGTTCAACCTCAATACGCTTTGGAAACCTATCGACGAGCAGGCCATTGCACTGGATCAGTACCAGGTCGCCATCGAGGCGCAGGTGATCGAAGGCCTCGACGATGACGTTTCCGCGCTGACCTACGACCCGGTACGCAAGAGCCTGTTCACCGTTACCAATCAGGATTCGGAGCTGGTCGAACTATCGCTGGATGGCAAGGTGCTGCGGCGCATCGCCCTGATCGGCTTCGGCGATCCGGAAGCGGTGGAGTTCATCAGCGAAGACATCTACGTCATCACTGACGAGCGCGAACAGCGGCTGATCAAGATCCATCTGGACGATGACACCCGGTTCCTCGACGCAGCCGACGCCGAACAGATGACCCTGGGCTTGCACATGAGCAGCAATAAAGGCTTCGAAGGACTGGCCTACGACTCGGTGGGCAAGCGACTGTTCGTGGCCAAGGAACGCGACCCGATGCTGATCTATGAAGTGCACGGGTTTCCTCACCAGAATCCGGAAAAATCCTACGCCGTGCATGTGGTCAACAACCCCAAGCGCGATGCAGGGCTGTTCGTACGGGACCTTTCGAGCCTGCAATACGACGAGCGCAGCGGCCATTTGCTGGCGCTGTCCGAGGAGTCACGGTTGATTATCGAGTTGGATATCAATGGCCGGCCATTGAGCACGCTGTCATTGAACAAAGGCCGCCATGGCCTACAGAAAACCGTGCCCCAGGCCGAGGGCCTCGCCATGGACGATGACGGCAATCTGTACTTGGTGAGTGAGCCGAATCTGTTTTATGTGTTCAAGAAGCCGCAGCGCGATTGATCAGGCAGGCATCTCTGTGCCTGCAGCGCCGATCATTCAAGCGCCGCCCGAATTACCGTGGCGAGGGAGCTTGCTCCCGCTGGGGTGCGTAGCAGCCCTCTGTGAGTGCTTCGCACTCAAGCGGGAGCAAGCTCCCTCGCCACAAGAGTGCCAATCACAACATCGGATCAGGCCTTGAGGGTTTTCACCCCTTCAGGTGTACCCAGCAGCAACACATCCGCCGGACGCGCCGCGAACAGGCCGTTGGTGACCACGCCCACGATCGCGTTGATCTGGCTTTCCAGCGCCACCGGGTCGGTGATTTGCAGGTTGTGCACATCCAGGATGATGTTGCCGTTGTCGGTCAGCACGCCCTCGCGGTACACCGGGTCGCCGCCCAGTTTCACCAGTTGCCGGGCCACGTGGCTGCGGGCCATCGGGATGACTTCCACTGGCAGCGGGAATGCGCCAAGGACCGGCACCAGCTTGCTGGCGTCGGCAATGCAGATGAAGGTCTTGGCCACTGCCGCGACGATTTTTTCCCGGGTCAGGGCCGCGCCGCCGCCCTTGATCAGGTTCAGGTGGGCATCGCTTTCGTCGGCGCCGTCGATGTAGAACTCCAGATCGCTCACGGTATTGAGCTCGTACACCGGGATCCCGTGGCCCTTGAGGCGCGCAGCAGTGGCTTCGGAGCTGGCGACCGCGCCATCGAACGCGCCCTTGTGTTTGGCCAGTGCGTCGATGAAGCAATTGGCCGTGGAGCCGGTGCCGACCCCGACGATGCTCTTGTCATCCAGTTTCGGGAGGATGAGGTCGACGGCAGCCTGGGCCACAGCCTGTTTGAGTTGATCCTGGGTCATGCGGGCTCCGAAGGTGCCGAGTGGGAACGAAAGGCCGGCATTATAGGCGCCGCAAGCGCCTCGGTCATTGCTTGATTGAACGCAGATCCCCTTGGCGAGGGAGCTTGCTCCCGCTCGGTGGTGCAGCCACCGCAAAATCCTGGGCCTGCTTCGCAGTCCAGCGGGAGCAAGCTCCCTCGCCACGGGGGGCTTGTCCCTTGAAGCCTTCAATTCGTGTGGTCGCCCGGCCAAAAGCCGGGTTAGACTCCCAGGCCCTGCCCAACCCGCCCAGTGATGCTTTCCGATGCTCGAACAGTACGTCAAGAAGATCCTCACCTCGCGCGTTTACGACGTTGCCGTAGAAACCCCGCTGCAGACCGCTCGCCAGCTTTCCGAGCGGCTGGGCAACAACATCTGGCTCAAGCGCGAAGACTTGCAGCCGGTGTTCTCGTTCAAGATTCGCGGGGCGTACAACAAGCTGACCCAGCTCAGCGACGAAGAGCGCGCCCGCGGGGTGGTCACGGCTTCGGCGGGCAACCATGCCCAGGGCCTGGCCCTGGCGGCGAAAGTCCTGGGCGTGAAGGCCACCATCGTGATGCCCAAGACCACCCCGGAAATCAAGGTCGAAGGCGTGCGCTCCCGCGGTGGCAAAGTCGTGCTGCACGGCGACTCTTTCCCGGAAGCCCTGGCCTATTCGCTGAAACTGGTGGACGAAAAGGGCTACGTCTACATTCACCCCTATGACGATCCCCACACCATTGCCGGGCAGGGCACGGTGGCCATGGAAATCCTGCGCCAGCATCCTGGGCGCCTGGACGCGATCTTCGTCCCGGTCGGTGGCGGCGGGCTGATCGCCGGCATCGCAGCCTATGTGAAATACCTGCGCCCGGAGATCAAGGTGATCGGCGTCGAGCCGGACGATTCCAACTGCCTGCAAGCGGCCCTGGCCGCCGGGGAACGTGTGGTGCTCCCAACCGTGGGGCTGTTCGCCGACGGCGTTGCCGTGGCCCAGATCGGCCAGCACACCTTTGATATCTGCAAACACTATGTGGACGAAGTGATCACCGTCAGCACCGACGAGATCTGCGCCGCCATCAAGGATATCTACGACGATACCCGCTCGATCACCGAACCTGCCGGCGCGCTAGGCGTGGCCGGGATCAAGAAGTACGTCGAATCGCGCGGCGTCAGCGGCCAGACCCTGGTGGCCATCGACTCGGGTGCCAACGTCAACTTCGATCGCTTGCGCCACGTCGCCGAGCGCGCCGAACTGGGTGAAGGCCGCGAAGCAATCATCGCCGTGACCATCCCCGAGAAACCGGGCAGCTTCAAGGCGTTCTGCGAGGCGGTCGGCAAGCGCCAGATCACCGAATTCAACTACCGCTACAACACCGGCAGCGAAGCGCACATTTTCGTCGGCGTGCAGACGCACCCGGAGAACGACCCGCGCAGCGCACTGATCGCCAGCCTGACCGAGCAGGGCTTTCCGGTGCTGGACCTGACCGACAACGAACTGGCGAAACTGCATATCCGCCACATGGTGGGCGGGCATGCGGCCCATGTGATCGACGAAGTGGTGCTGCGCTTCGAATTCCCGGAACGCCCCGGCGCGCTGTTCAACTTCCTCAATAAACTGGGCGGGCGCTGGAACATCTCGATGTTCCACTACCGCAACCATGGCGCGGCAGATGGGCGTGTGGTCGCGGGGCTGCAAGTGCCTCACGATGAACGCCATCTGGTGCCGGCTGCCCTTGAGGAGATCGGCTATCCGTACTGGGATGAAAGCGATAACCCGGCGTACCAGCTGTTCTTGGGGTGAGCTTGCGCAATTGTGACCGTTCGGTCTGGGTACTGGATGGACCTGTGGCGAGGGAGCTTGCTCCCGCTGGGGCGCGAAGCGCCCCCAGAAAAGGTGAGCGCTTCGCACTCAAGCGGGAGCAAGCTCCCTCGCCATGGGGGTCTAAGCTGTTGAGCAAGTCATAAGGACATTAAACAATGGAAACGTTGACTGCGCTGAAGATCGCTCACGTCCTGGCCACTGCTTTGCTGCTGGTGGGCGCCGTGGGGCTGGCTATCTGGGTCTGGCGGACACGCCGCAATGGCGACGCCACGGCACCTGCCCGCACACTGCAACGCCCGCGGGTATTTATCTGGCTGGTGATGGGGCTTGCCCTGGCGAACCTGCCCTTCACCGGCTGGTGGATGGTTCATCAGGTCGGCTGGCCGCTGGGGCAGACCTGGCTGCTGGCCTCCAGCGTGCTCTATACCCTGGCGGCGCTGGCGGGGTTCTGGCTGCTGGCGCGGCTGAACAAAGCGCGCAAGGCGCCCACGGCGGGTGTTGGCAGGTTCACTTTTGCCTTGGCGTTGTTCAGCGTGGTCTGCTTGATCGCCATTGCCGGGTTGATGGGGGCCAAGCCGGTTTAGGGCTTGGAACCGAGTCGACTGCATCGCGGGCAGGCTCGCTCCCACATTGGAATGCGTCCCCTTATGGGAGCGAGCCTGCTCGCGATGACGATTTCAACCGCGCAGCGAAATCACCGGCCAACCCCGCTTCTGGGCCTCGGCCCGCAGGTTCGGGTCCGGGTCCACGGCCACCGGATGCGCCACCACCTCCAGCAACGGCAGATCATTCATCGAGTCGCTATAGAAGTAGCTGTCTTCGAGTGAGTGGCCGGTCTCTTCCAGCCAGCGGTTCAACCGCGTCACCTTACCCTCGCGAAAGCACGGGATGTCGGTGCTTCGACCACTGTAGCGGCCATCGATCATTTCGCACTCGGTGGCGATCAGGGTTTCGACCCCCAGGCGCTCGGCGATGGGCGCGGTGACGAAACGGTTGGTGGCGGTGATGATCACCAGCTTGTCGCCGGCGTCACGGTGCTTTTTCAGCAGCTCGATGGCCTGGGGCAACACGATTGGCTCGATGCAGTCGCGCATATAGTCCAGATGCCACTGGGCCAGGACGTCCATCTCGGTGCGACCGAGGATTTCCAGGCAAAAATTCAGGTACTCGGCGTTGTCGAGCTTGCCGGCCAGGTAATCCTGGTAGAACTCATCGTTGCGCGCCTTGTACGTGACGGCGTCGAGGAAACCGCGCTCACACAGGTAATCACCCCACGCGTGATCGCTGTCGCCGCCCAGCAACGTGTTGTCCAAGTCGAATAAAGCCAGCCGCATTGCAGTTACTCGCTGAAATTTCTGAGGAAAGGCGTCCAGAATACGGACTTTTCACAAGAGTGCACATAAGGTAGGTAGCCTCGTTGCTGCTTTCACAACCTTTGTGGAACAATGCGGCGACATGCGTTTGCGAGGTTGTTGCCGTGATCGATCCCGATGGTTTCCGACCCAATGTGGGGATCATTCTTACGAATGATGCAGGGCAGGTGCTATGGGCTCGCCGTATCAATCAAGACGCCTGGCAGTTTCCCCAGGGTGGAATCAATCCCCAGGAGACGCCGGAAGAGGCCTTGTACCGCGAGTTGAACGAAGAAGTGGGGCTTGAGCGAGAGGATGTCGAAATACTTGCCTGCACCCGGGGCTGGTTGCGCTATCGTTTGCCGCAACGCCTGGTCAGGACGCACAGCCAGCCGCTGTGCATCGGCCAGAAGCAGAAATGGTTTCTCCTGCGCCTGATCTCCAATGAGCAGCGGGTGCGGATGGATTTGACCGGTAAACCGGAGTTCGATGGCTGGCGCTGGGTCAGCTATTGGTATCCGTTGGGCCAGGTGGTGACATTCAAGCGCGAGGTGTACCGGCGCGCCCTCAAAGAGCTTGCCCCGCGCCTGCTGACGCGCGACTGACGACGGAGTTCGACCCCGAGCCATGCTCAATACGCTGCGCAAGATCGTCCAGGAAGTTAACGCCGCCAAGGATCTCAAGGCGGCGTTGGGGATTATTGTGTTGCGCGTCAAAGAGGCCATGGGCAGCCAGGTCTGCTCGGTCTATCTGCTGGACCCCGAGACCAACCGTTTCGTGCTGATGGCCACCGAGGGCTTGAACAAGCGCTCGATCGGCAAGGTCAGCATGGCGCCCAATGAAGGTCTGGTCGGCCTGGTCGGCACGCGCGAAGAGCCCCTCAACCTTGAGAACGCTGCGGATCACCCACGCTATCGCTACTTCGCCGAAACGGGCGAGGAACGCTACGCCTCTTTCCTCGGCGCACCGATCATCCACCACCGCCGGGTCGTCGGCGTGTTGGTCATTCAGCAAAAGGAACGCCGCCAGTTCGACGAAGGTGAAGAAGCCTTCCTCGTGACCATGAGCGCGCAGCTGGCCGGCGTGATCGCCCATGCCGAGGCCACCGGCTCGATCAGCGGCCTGGGGCGCCAGGGCAAGGGCATCCAGGAAGCCAAGTTCGTCGGCGTACCGGGCTCGCCAGGCGCGGCAGTCGGTACGGCGGTGGTCATGTTGCCGCCCGCCGACCTGGACGTGGTGCCGGACAAGCCAATCGCCGACATCGACGCTGAGCTGGCGCTGTTCAAGACAGCCATCGAAGGTGTACGGGCCGACATGCGGGCCCTGTCAGCCAAGCTGGCGACGCAACTGCGCCCCGAAGAGCGTGCGCTGTTCGACGTCTACCTGATGATGCTCGACGACGCCTCCCTCGGCAGCGAAGTGACCACCGTCATCAAGACCGGCCAGTGGGCCCAGGGCGCGCTGCGCCAGGTGGTGACCGACCACGTCAACCGTTTCGAACTGATGGACGACGCCTACCTGCGCGAGCGCGCCTCGGACGTCAAGGACCTGGGTCGCCGGCTGCTCGCGTACTTGCAGCAGGAGCGCCAGCAGACCCTGGTCTACCCCGACAACACCATCCTGGTCAGCGAGGAGCTGACCCCGGCCATGCTTGGCGAGGTGCCGGAAGGCAAGCTGGCGGGCCTGGTCTCGGTACTGGGCTCGGGCAACTCCCACGTCGCGATCCTCGCCCGGGCGATGGGCATCCCGACGGTGATGGGCCTGGTGGACCTGCCGTACTCCAAGGTCGACGGCATCCAGATGATCGTCGACGGCTACCACGGTGAGGTCTATACCAACCCCAGCGAAGTATTGCGCAAGCAGTTCGCCGATGTGGTGGAGGAAGAAAAGCAACTGTCCCTGGGCCTGGACGCGCTGCGGGACCTGCCCTGCGTGACGCTCGACGGCCACCGCATGCCGCTGTGGGTCAACACCGGCCTGCTGGCCGACGTGGCCCGGGCGCAGAAGCGTGGGGCCGAGGGCGTGGGCCTGTACCGCACCGAAGTGCCGTTCATGATCAACCAGCGCTTCCCCAGCGAGAAGGAACAACTGGCGATCTATCGCGAGCAACTGGCCGCGTTCCACCCGCAACCGGTGACCATGCGCAGCCTGGACATCGGCGGCGACAAGGCCTTGTCCTACTTCCCGATCAAGGAAGAGAACCCGTTCCTCGGCTGGCGCGGCATCCGCGTGACCCTCGACCACCCGGAAATCTTCCTGGTCCAGGCCCGCGCCATGCTCAAGGCCAGCGAAGGCCTGAACAACCTGCGCATCCTGCTGCCGATGATCTCCGGCACCCACGAACTGGAAGAGGCTCTGCACCTGATCCACCGGGCCTGGGGTGAAGTGCGCGACGAAGGCACCGACGTGCCGATGCCGCCCGTGGGCGTGATGATCGAGATTCCGGCGGCGGTGTACCAGACCAAGGAGCTGGCGCGGCAGGTGGACTTCCTGTCGGTGGGCTCCAACGACCTGACCCAATACCTGCTGGCGGTGGACCGCAACAACCCACGCGTGGCGGATTTGTACGACTACCTGCACCCGGCCGTGCTGCAAGCCCTGCAAACCGTGGTGCGCGACGCCCATGCCGAAGGCAAGCCGGTGAGCATCTGCGGTGAAATGGCCGGCGACCCGGCGGCCGCCGTGCTGTTGATGGCGATGGGCTTCGACAGCCTGTCGATGAACGCCACCAACCTGCCGAAAGTGAAGTGGATGCTGCGCCAGATCAATCTGAGCAAGGCACAGGATCTGCTGGCGGAGGTGATGACCATCGACAACCCGCAGGTGATCCACAGCTCCCTGCAACTGGCGCTGAAGAACCTTGGGTTGGCGCGGATGATCAATCCGGCTTCGAACAAGACGCTCTAATTTGCGGCGATCTCATCGCGAGCAAGCTCGCTCCCACAGGGATCCCGGTTGTTCACAAGTGTGTGCTCGCCGAAGATCCAATGTGGGAGCGAGCTTGCTCGCGATAGGGTCAGCAAAAACGCCACATGACTAAACCCTGACCTCCACCTCCCCCAAATGCCCCCCATGCGGCCCAAAGCTGCGCTCGACCATCCGACGCGTCCCATCGGCCTGGACAATCAACGCCGTACTCGCCCGCGTCCCATAAGCCGGGCTGGCAATGAACACACTGGACAACAGCGCCTCGGTCGCCAGGCCCACGCCGGTGTCCGGCAAGTCCGCCACCGGGGCCGGTTGCGGGTCGTTGAGCAGCGCCAGCAAGGCCTGGGGCTGCGGATCGTCCAGCAACTCGCCCAGCGCCGCGCGCGCCTTGAGCAGTTTCGGCCACGGTGTGTTCAGCCCGGCGTTCGATAAGCCGTAGAGGCCCTCGGCCAGGCGCTGGGGCCGCGCCTCTCGGGCGTTGTAGTGCCACAACTCGGTGCCGTCGCCGAGCAGCAGGTTGAAACCGCCGTATTCCGAAGCCCTGGGCACGATTTCACTCAGATAGTCGGCAATCGGCAGATCGCCGGTGAGAAACCGCGCGACCAGTTCGCCCCGCGACTTGAGCGCCGGAAGCTGGCCTGGGTCACGGATGTTGGTCAGGGCCGCAAAGCGACCCTGGGCGCCAACGCCGAGCCAGGTACCGCCGGCCTCCAGATCGCGGCCGGCATGGACATGGGGCGCATCAGGCCACTGCGCCAGGGGCAGGGTCGGGCGGGCGTAGAACTCGTCACGGTTGGCCGCCACGATCAGCGGTTGGGCGTGACCGGGCCGCCAGGCAAATACGATCAGGCACATCAGGTAATCCCCAGCCAGTTGGACGGATTTAGCGAAGCCCCGTGGCGAGGGAGCTTGCTCCCGCTGGAGGGCGCAGCACTCCCCGGCGATTGTTGGGCTACTGCGTAGCCCAGCGGGAGCAAGCTCCCTCGCCACAAAAGCGATCGGTGTTCGAACCCACTCTACCCACACATCGCCCTCGCTTCCATCGCCTTCAGTGGAGCCCGAGGCCATGGATCCGTTACCATGCCGCTCTTGTTTCGGGGATGGGTGGGGAGACGCTGGTGGAATTTGTGCTCTATCTGCTGCTCGGCGCCTGCGCCGGCGTACTGGCCGGGCTGTTCGGCGTGGGTGGCGGGATAATCATCGTCCCGGTACTGGTGTTCAGTTTCACCTTGCAAGGCTTCGACCCGCAGGTGCTGACACACCTGGCGGTCGGCACGTCCCTGGCATCGATTATCTTCACCTCGGTCAATGCAGTGCGCGAGCATCAGCGCAAAGGCGCGGTACGCTGGCCGATTTTCGCCTGGATGACCGTGGGCATCCTGATCGGTGCCGGTGTCGGCGCGCTCACCGCCGAAGCGATTTCCGGCCCGAACCTGCAAAAGATCATCGGCGTGTTCGCCATCATCGTCTCCGTACAACTGGCCCTGGACCTCAAGCCCAAGGCCAGCCGCACGGTGCCGGGCAAGGCCGGATTGACCCTGGCCGGCACGGTGATCGGCTGGGCTTCGGCGATCTTCGGCATTGGCGGTGGTTCGTTGACCGTACCGTTCCTGACCTGGCGCAGTGTGCCGATGCAGCAGGCGGTGGCGACGTCATCGGCCTGCGGCCTGCCGATTGCCCTGGCCAGTGCTTTGAGTTTCATGATTCTGGGCTGGCACGATCCGCTGTTGCCGGCCCATAGTCTCGGTTTTGTGTATCTGCCGGCGTTGTTGGGCATCGCCCTGACCAGCATGGTCTTCGCCCGCTTCGGTGCGCGACTGGCCCATCGCTTGTCACCGCGCTTGCTCAAGCGGCTGTTCGCCGCTTTGCTGTTCTGCGTCGGCACAAGTTTCCTGTTCTGACGCAATCCTGGCTTAATCCCGAGGTGGCAGCGTCGCCCGGGTATTTTTGACGTTTACGAGGAATATCAATGCTGCCTTACCCGCAGATCGATCCGGTGGCCCTGGCCATCGGCCCGCTGAAAATCCACTGGTACGGCCTGATGTACCTGGTGGGCATCGGCGGCGCCTGGCTGCTGGCGTCGCGCCGGCTCAACCGCTTCGACCCGACCTGGAACAGAGAGAAACTCTCGGACCTGGTGTTCTGGCTGTCCATGGGCGTGATCGTCGGCGGACGCCTGGGCTATGTGCTGTTCTACGACCTGAGCGCCTACCTGGCCAACCCGACGCTGATTTTCGAAGTCTGGAAGGGCGGCATGTCGTTCCACGGTGGTTTCATCGGGGTGATGCTGGCGGCGGTGTGGTTCGGCAAGCGCAACAACAAGTCGTTCTTCGAGCTGATGGATTTCGTCGCGCCGATGGTGCCGATCGGCCTGGGTGCCGGGCGCATCGGTAACTTCATCAACGCTGAATTGTGGGGCAAGCCGACTGACGTACCGTGGGCGATGGTCTTCCCACCGTTCAGCGACCCGGCACAATTGCCACGCCATCCGTCGCAGTTGTACCAGTTCGCCCTTGAAGGTGTGGCGCTGTTCCTGATTCTCTGGCTGTTCTCACGCAAGCCACGGCCAACGATGGCGGTGTCGGGCATGTTCGCGCTGTTCTACGGAATCTTCCGGTTCATCGTCGAATTCGTCCGTGTACCGGACGCCCAGCTCGGCTACCTGGCGTGGAACTGGCTGACCATGGGCCAGGTGCTGTGCCTGCCGATGATCATTGGTGGTCTGGTGCTGATCTGGCTGGCCTATCATCGTGCGCCGGCTGCGGCGGCCAAGGTTTAAATTCGAACCCCGGGGCGCAGGCCCCGGGTTCAAGGACACAGGTAACCCATGAAGCAATATCTCGATCTGGTGGCCCACGTCATCAAGAACGGCACCAAGCAGGCCAACCGCACCGGCGTGAACACCATCAGTTTCCCCGGCGCCATGCTGCGCTACGACCTCAAGGACGGCTTCCCGGCCATCACCACCCGCAAGATGGCCTTCAAGTCAGCTATCGGCGAGATGTGCGGCTTCCTGCGGGGGGTCAACAACGCCGCTGAATTCCGCGCGCTGGGCTGCAAGGTCTGGGACCAGAACGCCAACGAAAACGCCCAGTGGCTGGCCAACCCGTTCCGCCAGGGCGACGACGACCTGGGCGAGATCTACGGCGTGCAATGGCGCAAATGGCCGGCCTACAAGCAGATCCCGGTGACCAACCGGGCGGCCATCGAACAGACTCTGGCTCAGGGCTATCGGCAGATCGCCGAAGGTGAAGAAAACGGCCAGGCCTACGTGGTGCTGTACAAAGCCATCGACCAGGTGCGCCAGTGCGTCGACACCATCATCAAGGACCCGGGCAGCCGGCGCATCCTGTTCCACGGCTGGAACTGCGCCCAACTCGATGAAATGGCCCTGCCGCCGTGCCATCTGCTCTACCAGTTCCACCCGAATGTCGAGACGAAGGAAATTTCCCTGACGCTCTACATTCGCTCCAACGACCTGGGCCTGGGCACGCCGTTCAACCTCACCGAAGGCGCTGCCCTGCTGAGCCTGATCGGCCGCCTCACCGGCTACACGCCGCGCTGGTTCACCTATTTCATCGGCGACGCCCACGTCTACGAAAACCATCTGGACATGCTCAACGAACAGCTCAAGCGCGAGCCGTTTCCGATGCCCAGACTGGTGATTTCCGAGCGCGTGCCGGAGTTTGCCAAGACCGGCGTTTACCAGCCGGAGTGGCTGGAGCTGGTCGAGCCGAGCGACTTCTCCCTCGAAGGCTACCAGCACCATGCGCCGATGACGGCGCCGATGGCGGTCTGATCGCCACCATCCCCCTGTGGGAGCGAGCCTGCTCGCGATAGCGTCCTCACATCAGCTATTGAAGTGACTGACACACCGCCATCGCGAGCAGGCTCGCTCCCACAGGGAATCCGGGTGGTTCAGAACATATGGGGCGCCCTCAATGCCCATGACTCCTGCCCACATGTGAATGCTCCACCTCCGGCGCCACCGCCCCGCTGACTTCCAACCGCTGCAAGATCCCGCATTGCTCCAGGTCCGGCCCTTCGCCACAGCGATGGCGCAGGTCGATCAGTTGCGCCTGCAGGGCCAGCAGGCCATCGATGCGGGCCCTGACGTGGTGGATGTGTTCGTCGATCAGCGCGTTGACGCTCTCGCACTGGTCCTGGGGGCTGTCGCGCAGCGCCAGGAGGCTGCGAATTTCTTCCAGGGTCATGTCCAGGGTGCGGCAGTTACGGATGAACGTCAGCCGCTCGGCGTGGGCCTGGGTGTAGACGCGGTAATTGCCGTCGCTGCGGGCTGGTTCCGGCAGCAGCCCTTCGCGTTCGTAATAACGGATGGTCTCGACCTGGCAGTCGGTGATTTTCGCCAGTTCTCCGATCTTCATGACGCCGCCTCTCAGATAGGTGCTTGACCCTATAGTGGCTACAGGGTCTTTACTGTGCAACAAGCACTTTTCATGGACGTAAATCCAATGAGCGATTCCCTTCACATCCATAAGCCCGCCCACGGCCATGACCACGGGCATTCCTGCTGCGCATCGAAAGCAGCGCCGTCAGTGGTCAACCTCGGTAAAGCGTCGACGGACGGCGCCCGGCTGAGCAGCTTCCGCATCGAAGCGATGGACTGCCCCACCGAGCAGACGCTGATTCAGAACAAGCTCGGCAAGCTCGACGGCGTGCACCAGCTGGAATTCAATCTGATCAACCGAATACTGGGTGTGACCCATGCGCTGCCCAGCGACGCACCCATCATCGAGGCGATCCAGTCCCTCGGCATGCAGGCCGAGCCGCTGACGCCGGGCCAGGAAAAAACTACAAACTCACTGCCCGCCCCGGCCAAGCCCTGGTGGCCATTGGCACTGTCCGGTATCACGGCCCTGGGCGCCGAGGTGATCCACTTCACCAACGCCGCGCCAGACTGGGTGGTTGCGCTGGTAGCGCTGGTGTCGATCCTCAGCGGCGGCCTCGGCACCTATAAAAAGGGCTGGATTGCCCTGAAGAACCTCAACCTGAACATCAACGCGCTGATGAGCATCGCGGTGACCGGCGCGGTGTTGATCGGGCAATGGCCGGAAGCGGCGATGGTGATGTTCCTGTTCACCGTGGCCGAATTGATCGAGGCCAAATCCCTGGACCGCGCCCGCAACGCCATCAGTGGCCTGATGCAGATGGCCCCTGAACAAGCCACGGTGCAACAGGCCGATGGCAGCTGGCGGGAGCAAGAGGTGAAGGCTATCGCGCTCGGGGCACGGGTTCGGGTTCGCCCGGGCGAGCGGGTCGGCCTGGACGGCGATGTGGTCGCCGGCCGTTCGACCATCGACCAGGCGCCAATCACCGGCGAGAGCCTGCCGGTGGAAAAAACCGTAGGCGACAAGGTTTTCGCCGGCACCATCAACCAGGCCGGTGAATTGGAGTTCACGGTCACCGCTGCAGCCGACCAATCGACCCTGGCGCGGATCATCCACGCCGTGGAGCAGGCCCAAGGCTCGCGCGCACCGACCCAGCGCTTCGTCGACCGGTTCTCGAAAATCTACACCCCGGCAGTGTTTGCCCTGGCCCTCGCGGTAGCGGTCATCCCGCCGCTGTTCATGGGTGCGGCGTGGTTCGACTGGATCTACCGGGCGCTGGTGCTGCTGGTAGTGGCGTGCCCTTGTGCATTGGTGATTTCCACTCCGGTGACCATCGTCAGCGGTCTTGCCGCTGCCGCGCGCAAAGGCATCTTGATCAAGGGCGGTGTGTATCTGGAAGGTGGCCACAAGCTTGACTACCTGGCCCTGGACAAGACCGGCACGCTGACCCACGGCAAACCGGTGCAAACCGATTACCTCGCCCTGGACCCGAGCGTGGAGAGCAGTGCCCCGGCCCTGGCCGCCAGCCTGGCCGCCCGTTCCGACCACCCGGTGTCGAAGGCCATTGCCAATACGGCTGTGGATAAACAACTGGCGCCGCAGGTTGTGGATAACTTCCACGCATTGCCGGGACGCGGAGTGCGCGGCGACATCGACGGCAAGACTTATCACCTGGGCAATCATCGCCTGGTGGAAGACCTGGGCTTGTGTTCGCCGGAGCTGGAAGAACAACTCTTTGCCTTGGAAAAACAGGGCAAATCGGTGGTGTTGCTGCTCGACAGTTCGGGCCCACTGGTCTTGTTCGCCGTGGCCGATACGGTAAAGGACTCCAGCCGCGAAGCCATCCGGCAATTGCATGACCTGGGCATCAAGACCCTGATGCTCACCGGCGACAACGCCCACACCGCTGAGGCGATCGCCGCGCAGGTGGGCATGGATCAGGCTCGGGGCGATCTGTTGCCGGAAGACAAACTGCGGGCCATCGAGGACTTGTACGCCAAAGGGCATCGTGTCGGCATGGTCGGCGATGGCATCAACGATGCCCCGGCCCTGGCCCGCTCGGAAATCGGCTTCGCCATGGCTGCGGCCGGGACCGATACAGCCATCGAGACCGCCGACGTCGCCTTGATGGACGACGACCTGCGCAAGCTCCCGGCATTCATTCGCCTCTCGCGGCAGACTTCAAGCATTCTGAAACAGAACATCGCCCTGGCGCTGGTGATCAAGGCGATCTTCCTCGGGGTGACCTTTGCCGGGTTCGCCACTATGTGGATGGCGGTTTTTGCCGATATGGGAGTCAGCTTGCTGGTGGTGTTCAATGGGTTGCGGTTGGTGCGTAAGTAAAAGGCCAGAGTGACTGGGCGGGCCCTATCGCGAGCAGGCTCGCTCCCACAGGATTTCGCTGAGCCTCAAGCGTCGCAGAAACCCGTGGCGAGGGAGCTTGCTCCCGCTGGGCTGCGAAGCGGCCCCATAAGCGATGAGCGCTTCGCACTCAAGCGCGAGCAAGCTCCCTCGCCACAGAAGCAGCGCATGACCAGTTCTCATTGCAATGGGCGATCAATCGCGCTTCGGCTCGCGAATCTTGTACCAGGCCACATACAGCGCCGGCAGGAACAACAGCGTCAGTAGCGTGGCGATGATGATCCCGCCGATCATCGCGTACGCCATAGGCCCCCAGAACACTTCCCGGGCAATCGGGATCATCCCCAGGCTCGCCGCCGCCGCGGTGAGCAGGATCGGCCGACGCCGGTGTTCGGTGGCTTCCACCACAGCATCCCAGGGCTCGTAGCCGTCGCGCTCGTACTCGTCGATCTGGGTCACCAGGATCACCGAGTTGCGGATGATGATGCCGATCAGCGCCAGGATCCCGAGGATCGCCACGAATCCCATGGGTGTGCCCGTCGGCACCAGCGCCAGCACCACGCCGATCAAGCCGAGGGGCGCCACGCTCGCCACCAGGAACAGCTTCTGCACGCTGTGCAGTTGGATCATCAGGAAGGTCGCCATCAGAAACAGCATCAACGGCACGACGCTGGCGATCGGCCCCTGGGCCTTGCTGCTCTCTTCCACCGTACCGCCGGTGGCGACCTTGTAGCCCACCGGCAGGCCGGCGGCAAACTTGTCGATGTCCGGTTGCAGCTGCTTCACCAGGTCGGTGGGCTGGATCTCATCGCGCACGGCAGCCTTGATGGTAATGGTCGGCTTGCGATCTCGCCGCCACACCAACGGTTGCTCCAGCTCATAGCGCACAGTGGCGAATGCCAGCAGCGGAATCGAGGTGCCGCCCGGCGTGACGATCTGCAGGTTCTGCAAGGTTTCCGGCGAGCCACGCTCGGCGTCGATGGCGCGCCCCACCACGTTGATCAGGTAGATATCGTCGTCGACCTGGGTCACTGGCGAACCACTGACGATGCTGTTCATCAGCCGGGCGACGTCATCGGAGGACAAGCCCAGTTGCCGCGCCTTGTCCTGGGCAATGTCGATGCGCAGGACCTTGCCCGGCTCGTTCCAGTCGTAAATGATCTCACCGATGTGCGAGTTCTTGTCCAGTTCGGTGGCCAGTTCGATGGCGTGCTTGCGCACCTGGTCGATGTCCTTGCCGCTGATTCGATATTGAATCGGCCGCCCCACCGGCGGGCCCATTTCCAGAGACTGCACGTAACTGCCGATTCCGACGAAGTCTTCGCGCAGGCGCTTTTGCAGACGCTCGGTTAGCGCCGTGCGCGACTCCAGGCCCTTGCTGACGATCACCAGTTGCGCGTAGTAAGGGTTCTGCAGTTGTTGGTCCAGCGGCAGGTAGAAACGAATCGCGCCCTCGCCGATGTAGGTGCTCCAGCGCTCGATGTCCGGGTCGTCCTTGAGCGTCGCCTCCAGACGGTCGACGGCCTTGCGGGTTTCGTCCATCGAAGCGTTTTGCGGCAGGTTGAGGTCCACCAGGATTTCCGGGCGATCCGAGGATGGGAAGAACTGGTTCTGCACGAAACGCATGCAGAACACCGCCAGCACGAACAGCACTATCGTGATGCCGATGGCCCACCAGCGATTGCGCATCGACCACAGCAGGCCACTGTTGAACGCCCGGCCGATCCGTCCCGGTTCCTTGTCGTGGGGCTTTACGTTGGTGCTGAGGATGTGCACGCCGATCACCGGGGCGAACAGCACCGCGACGATCCACGACACCAGCATCGCCACGGCAATCACCGCGAACAGGGTGAAGGTGTATTCGCCCGCCGAGCTGGCGTTCAGGCCGATGGGCACGAAGCCGGCCACCGTCACCAGGGTTCCGGTGAGCATCGGGAACGCGGTCGAGGTATAGGCGAACGTGGCCGCCTGGTCCTTGGTTTCGCCTTTTTCCAGGCGCGTGACCATCATTTCCACCGTGATCATCGCGTCGTCCACCAGCAGGCCGAGGGCAATGATCAACGCGCCGAGGGAGATGCGCTGCATGGTGATGCCGCTGTATTCCATGAACACAAAGACCATCGCCAGCACCAGTGGAATCGAGCAGGCCACCACCAGTCCGGCACGTATGCCGAGGCTGACGAAGCTGACAATCAGCACGATCACCACCGCCTCGAACAAGGCGCTGGTGAAGCCGCCGACCGCTTCCTTCACCACTTCGGCCTGATCCGACACCGTGTGCACGCCAACGCCTACCGGCAGGTCGGCGGTCAACTCGTTCATGCGTGCATGCAGGGCCTTGCCGAATTGTTGGATGTTGCCCCCTTTCTTCATCGCGATGGCAAGGCCGATGGCCGGCGTACCGTTGAAGCGGAACATAGGCGTGGCCGGGTCGACGTAGCCGCGACTGATGTCCGCGATATCCGCCAGTCGATAGAACCGGTCATTGAGTCGCAGATTGACGTTCGCCAGGTCTTTCTCCGACTGGAACTGCCCCGACGTGCGCACGGAAATCCGCTCCGGTCCGGCGTCGATCACCCCGGCGGGTGTCACTGCGTTCTGCGATTGCAGGCTTTGCACCACCTGGCGCTGGTCGATCCCGAGCGCGGCGAGTTTGCGGGTGGAGAAGTTCAGGTACAGCACTTCGTTCTGCTCGCCGATCATCTCGACCTTGCCCAGACCGGGCACGTCGCGGATCTCGGCGCGCACTTGCTCCACATAGTCGCGTAGCTGGCGCATCGACAGGCCGTCGCCGGTGAAGGCATAAACCGAACCGTAGACATCACCGAACTCGTCGTTGAATCCCGGCCCCTGCAGGCCCTCGGGGAAATCGCCGCGAATGTCGTTGATCTTCTTGCGCACCTGGTACCAGATCTCAGGGATGTCCTTGGCGCTGGTGGTGTCGCGCAGATACACGAACACCGTCGATTCGCCAGGCCGGGTGTAACTTTTCACATAGTCGAGGGAATCGAGTTCTTCGAGTTTTTTCTCGATGCGGTCGGTGACCTGCTTGAGGGTTTCTTCCTGGGTCGCGCCGGGCCAGCGCGTCTGGATGATCATGGTCTTGATGGTGAACGAGGGGTCCTCTTCACGCCCCAGGTTCATGTACGAGAACACGCCCATCAACAACGCGACGAACATCAGGTACCAGACGAACGACTGATGCCGCAGGGCCCATTCGGATAAGTTGAAAGGCCCTTTCATCGTGCGTCCTCGTCGAGTTTCACTTTCTGCCCCGGCTTGAGGCTGTTCACCCCGGCGCTGACCACCCGGTCGCCGGGCTTGATGCCGTTGGCCACCAGCACCGAGTCGGCCGAACGTTCCAGGATCTTCACGTCGCGGGGCGAGACGGTCTGGCTCTGTGGGTCGATCAGCCAGATCCGCGCCTTGCCGTCGACCTCTTGCAATGCACTGAGCGGCAGCTCGATACGCGGCTCGATGGCCGAGCTCAGGGTCACGCTGATGGCGGTGCCCAGGCGAAAACCGGGCGGGGTGTCAGTCAGGGTCAGGCGTGCGCGACGAGTCCGGGTGGCGCTCTGGGCCTGGGGCTCGATCTCGCGCACGATGGCGGTGGTGTGGGTGGTCGGGTCAAGTTGCGCGGCGACTTCGAACACCACATCGGCGGGCAACCGATCAACGAGGTCGGCCGGCAGGTCGATCACCGCCTCCTTGATATCGGGGCGGGCGAGGGTCACCACTTGCTGGCCGGCGGTCACCACCTGCCCGGCTTCGGCATTCCAGGCCGTGACGACGGCATCGTGATCGGTGCGCAGCTCGCTGTAGTTGAGCTGGTCGCGGGCTTGCTCCACCGAGGCGCGCGCCTGTTCGAGGGCGGCACCGGTAGTTTTCAGGTCGGTCTGGGCAATGTCCAACTGCGCCTGGGCACCGACGCCCCGGTCGAACAACTGTTGCTGGCGACGGGCATTGGCCTGGGCGTTGATGTACTGCGCTTCTATCCGCGCCAGATCGCCCTGGGCGGCACGTAACTGGTTCTGTTGATCGGTGGGATCGAGGGTGGCGAGCAAGTCGCCTTTCTTCACCTCGGCGCCGACATCGACGTTGCGGCTGGCGATCCGTCCCGGCACGCGGAAACCGACATTGGTTTCGTAACGCGCCTGGATGTTCCCGGCAAACCGTCCCAGGGCCTGTTGATCCAGGGCCCGGACTTCGACCGACAACACCGGGCGGACCGGCTCCGGTGGCGCTTCTTCCTTCGAACAGGCCGCCAGCAACAGGCCAGCCGAGACCATCCACAAGCGCTTCATGGCTGGGCTCCTGTCGGGGATTTGTCCTGGGTGTTTTCGGCAATCTCGACCCGCACGCCAGGGTGAAGCAATTGCCCGCCCGCGGTGACAACTTTCTCACCGCCCTTGAGGCCGTCACTGATGATGACCTTGCCGGTCAGGTAGCGGCCGACGGTGACGGTCTGCAACTGCGCCTTGCCCTCGCCATCCACCAGCCACACGGCCGGCTCACTGACGTTCTTGGTCAACGCCGACCACGGCAACTCGACGGCGGTCTTGCCTGCGGCCTTGGCCGTGGCGCTGACCACCGAGCCGAGACGCATGCCCTCGGGCAGGTCGTTGAGGGTGACCTTGACCTGCACCGTGCCGGTCTGGGCGGACACCGCCGGGGTGATCTCGCGCACCGTGCCGGTGGTCTGGATCGCCGGATTGTCCAGCAGGCTGATGACAATCCCCCGATCCGACGGCGGTTCGCGCAACAGCGACTCGTAGATGTTGAACACCGCGTCGCGCTCGCCATCGCGGGCCAGGCTGAAAATCGGCTCCGTGGCCTGTACCACCTGACCGACCTCGGCCTGGCGCGCCGTGATGATGCCGGGGGCATCGGCGATCAGCGCGGTGTAGCTCAGTTGTTCACGAGCATTGGCCAGTTGAGCCTGGGCCGCGGTCAGCGCGCTCTGGCTGCTGCGCAATTGCGCCTGGGCCGCGTCGTATTCGCTCTGGCTGGTGTAGCCCTTGGGCAGCAGTTTCTGCTGGCGCACGAACGCCGCTGCACTCTGCTTGACCCGCGCCTGTTCGGCCGCGACCTGGGCCTCGGCGGAATCGACATTGGTCTGCAAGTCCCGGGGATCGAGACGGGCCAGCACTTGCCGGGCCGAGACCCGGGCACCGACATCGACCTTGCGCTCGATGATCTTGCCGCCCACGCGAAACGAAAGATCAGTCTGCACCCGCGCCTGGACATCGCCGGTGAGCGTCACCGATGCTGCATATTCGCTGGGCACGGCCTGTTGCACGAGCACCCGTGGCAGGGCTTTTTCGGCAGGTTTTTCATCACCGCATCCGGCCAACAACGCGCACAAGCCCAAGCCAACTACCAGTTTGATTCGGGGACCAGCCATGCAGACTCCTTTGCGTAGTACGGACGTACCAGTGACGGATACGACTGTGAGCTTAGAGCAGGGTTCAACGGGCGCACAGTTCCACTGTAGGCGCTATTGAGCCAAGCGCAGCGGATTGATCGACGGTATTTGCAGCGGCCCTGCAAGCAGGCTATTTTCCCAGACGCTGCGGGACAGGTTCCAGCAACCTTTTCCCAGGAACCGCAGTGCATGGCCGGACTCCATGGCCCATCACAAGGAAGATAACAATGGCTGACGTGAAAGCCCCGCAACCGCTCGACCCGCAAGACATCGTCAAACTGCTCGTGGCCCTGCGCCGCGCATTGAAGGTACGACCCGCATAGCCGAAGCGTTTGCATAAAAAAAACGCCGACGCTGGCAAAGCCGTCGGCGTTGTCACTTAAAGCACGCTTCGTTCGATCAGAACGCCGGCAGTACCGCGCCGCTGTATTTCTTCTCGATGAACGCCTTCACTTCAGGGCTGGTCAGGGCCTTGGCCAGTTTCTGGATAGCCGGGCTGTCCTTGTTGTCCGGACGGGCCACCAGGAAGTTCACGTATGGCGAATCCGCGCCTTCGATCACCAGCGCGTCTTTAGCCGGGTTCAGGCCTGCCTCCAGCGCGTAGTTGGTGTTGATCAGGTCCAGGTCAACCTGATCCAGGACCCGCGGCAGCATGGCCGACTCCAGTTCCTTGAACTTGAAGTTATGCGGGTTCTTGGCGATGTCTTTCGGCGTAGCCAAGGCGTTTTTCGGGTCCTTGAGCTCGATCAGGCCAGCCTTCTGCAACAGGATCAGTGCACGCCCGCTATTGCTGCCTTCGTTAGGCAGCGCGATGGTTGCGCCATCCGGCAGTTCGGCCAGGGTCTTGTACTTCTTCGAATAGCCGCCGAACGGTTCAACGTGCACGCCAATCACGGTGACCAGATTCGTGCCTTTGCCTTCGTTGAAGTTCTTCAGATACGGCAGGGTCTGGAAGTAGTTGGCATCCAGACGCTTCTGGTCAACCTGTACGTTGGGTTGCACATAGTCGGTGAAAACCTTGATCTGCAGGTCGACGCCTTCTTTGGCCAGGGCCGGTTTGATCAGTTCGAGGATCTCGGCGTGTGGCACCGGAGTGGCTGCCACTACCAGTTTCTCTGCTGCCTGGGCCAGGCCCGAGGTCAGGGCTGCCGCCAAGGCGGTGAACAACAGAACCTTTTTCATGCAGTGTCCTTATCGAAAATCACTGCCGTCTTGGACGACGGCCAACGGAGTAAGTGCCAGCGAAGTGCTATCGCTGGCGTGAAGCGGAAGATACCGATATTTTTTATGCCTTAACAATATCTTTTATTCAAGTTCATATTCATTTTACTCATATAGACAAACAACCTTGTGGCGAGGGAGCTTGCTCCCGCTGGGCTGCGAAGCGGTCCTTAAATATTACGGCTGCTGCGCAACCGAGCGGGAGCAAGCTCCCTCGCCACAGGTTTTATAGCGTCTGGTCCAGCCGGGCGAGCAACGCTTTGAGCGCCGTGCGTTCAGCCTCGGTACCACGAGCAACGACATGCCTCACTTGCTGCTCGATCGTCTCCAGCGCCGAGGGCTGCGCCGGCAGGTTCAGATGCTCCGGCAGGATCTCATCGCCACCGCTGACCAGCAACGCGAAATGAATGACGTTTTCCAGCTCGCGGGTGTTGCCCGGCCAGCTGTGTCGCTCAAGAGCCCGTTGCGCCGCCTCGCTGATCAACGGCACGCCCAGATCCAGGCGCTGACTGTAGATGCCCAGGAAATACTCGGCCAAAGACAGAATATCGCCCACTCGCTCACGCAGGGCCGGCAGCTCGAGTCGGCCTTCGCTGAGATAATGGTAGAGCCGCTCGTTGAATTTTCCGGCGGTCACCGCTTGCGCCAGGTCAATGCTGGTGGCCGCTACCAGGCGCACATCCACCGGGCTTGGCTGCGGTGCGCCGACGCGGGTGACTTCGTGATTCTCCAGGGCAGCCAGCAACTTGGCCTGGATCGGCAACGGTAAATCGCCGATTTCGTCCAGGTACAGGGTGCCGCCATTGGCCGAGCCGAACCAGCCAGCGCGGCTGCTGGCCGAGCCGCTGTAGTTGCCGGCGGCGTAGCCGAACAGTTCGGCGTCGGCGTAGGTCGGGCTGATGGCGCCGCAGTTGACCGAGACAAACAACCCGCCTCGATCACTTTCGCGATGGATGTGTCGGGCCAGCAACTCCTTGCCGGTACCGGTTTCGCCGCGGATCAGCACCGAGATCGCTCGCGGGGCCAGCTGTTCCAACTCCTGGCGCAGCTGTCGCGAGCGCGGGTCGACGAACACCAACGCCTTGGCGCGAATGCTCAGGGGGCTTTTTTCCGCGTCGGGAAAGGTCAGCAAGGGCTGACCGAAGGTTTCATGCAGGCTCATGGCAGTCTCCCGCCCCAAACCGCCGGGAGACGGGAGGGCGTAAAAAATTCAGGCGCGTCGCAAGGCGTGATGCTCCATGCGGTTTTGCAGACGATAGAGATAGGCGAAACCCTGCTCCCAACGGTGATGACCGGACTTCACATTGATGTGCCCCGCCCCGGCCAGGATCCCGGCCTCGGCCCCCCAATTACGAGCCAGCTCCAGGGCGCGCGAGGTGCTCACGGCAGCGTCGTTGTCGGAGCTGACGACCTGGCTGGGGAACGGCAGCAGGTCGGTGGGAATCGGTGCGAAATTGCGCAACGCCGGGACGCATGCCGGCCGCTCGACGTCCGCCGGCGCCACCAGCAACGCCCCGCGCACTTGCCGCAAGAACTGCACCGGCGCGGTGGCGGCCCAATGGGCGACGGTGATGCAGCCCAGGCTATGGGCGATCAGGATCACCGGGGAGCTGTCGGCGGCAATCGCTTCGGCCAACGCCGCCACCCAGTCTTCACGCCGAGGCGTCAGCCAGTCGGCCTGCTCGACCCGGGCACTGTTGGGCAGGCTGTTCTGCCAGTGGCTCTGCCAATGATTTTCCGGCGATCCTTGCCAGCCCGGCACAATCAGGTAGCGAATCGTTTCGTTGCGCATGGGTGCTCTCCTGCGTGTCTGTTCACGGAGGAGTATAGGGACGAGATTTATATTGTTTAAGGAATAAGAAGCTATTTATTAATAACCAAAAAACCATCCGCATGATCAACACGGTCAACGGTGGGGAGCGAGCCTGCTCGAGATAATGGTAGGCAAGTCACCGAAAATGTTGAATACAATGGCCTCATCGCGAGCAGGCTCGCTCCCAGAGGAGGCCGAACTTCTTCAGAAGTCATGATTCGCTGCGCCCCTTTCTCAACATCACATCCAGCTGATCCACCACCACCGCCCAGTCGGCATCTACGAGGATTTCGTCGCGCAGCAATTGTTTCTGGCTCTTGCTCCAGAAAAACGCATCCGCCAGGCGCAAGTCGGGCTCGAGGGGTGAATGGGTGACGATGAACTGGTCGATGCTGACCGCATCGTCGGCCAGGCCCAGCTGTTTGAACAGCGCTGGAAGGCTGTGGATCGGGGTGTCCATGCAGAGCTCCTGAACAGAATGTTCTCTCGCAGTCTAGCCCCTGGATCGCCGCCAGACTGATCAATATTCAATCAAGTCTTCACTGCGCACATCCCCTGTGGCGAGGGAGCTTGCTCCCGCTCGGTTGCGCAGCGACCGCAAAAATCGGGGGCTGCTGCGCACCCCAGCGGGAGCAAGCTCCCTCGCCACAAAAAGCGACCATGCTTCAAGCGTTTCTAAACCTCTCCAGCGCGTCATAAGGCCCCTGCGCCCAATGCTCCACCCGTTCGCACAGCAGTTGTGAAGCCTCCCGGCGTTTGTCTGCGCTGTCGCCGATGAACACCTGCGCCGGCTGCTTGGCATGCTGCCCCACCGCCGCGAACGCTTGCCGGCATTGCGCTTCATCCAGACGAAAGAACGTCGCCAACCTGCCCGTCATTGCAGCGGGTAGTTCGCTGTAGTTCACCGCCATTCCGGCAAATTCCCGACAATGCGCCAGGGCCCGTTGAAACAGCCGTCCCAAACGTCGTGCAATGAAGTCTTCCTGACCGACGAAGGGCAAGCCGTCGTCCAACACACTGGCCCCTATCATCCCTGACACCATGTGCATGCCGGGACGGCGCAGGTGGGACACGGCGATTTCCAGCGGATCACGGTACAGAAACAGCCAGGGCGTGTCGGGAAAGCACTCTCGCAGCAGCGGCAGTTCACCGAGGTTCCAGGCGTCGAGCTTGATCATCAGCCGTTGCTCGACGCCTCGGCAGCGCTGCCCGTAGGCCGACAACAAGCCCTTGAGCGCGGCGGTGCGCTCGATATCAGGCAACTCAGCGCGCAGCAGCGCGTCCAGCGGCGGCGGTTCGGAAACGACAATGTGGTCGTCCAGTTGCGCCAGCATCTGGCTGATCAATGTCGAGCCGCAACGCGAGGCATGGAAAATGAACGCGCTGGGCGCCAGGCCAGCGCTCTGCTGCTGCCACTGACTGAGCACGCTCAATGGGGTCTGGCGGCGGAACACCTGGTTGAAGGGCAGGCGCAGCGCGTCCTCCACGGCGTCGCTAAAGAACGGCTGCGACAATCGCTTCTCACCGAACCAGCACCAATCCACCTGCCACCGCCCGAGCGTTTGTCCTATGCGCATCGGCAACCAACCCTGCAGGTTCAAGCCTTCCATTGATCACTCCACTGCCGACGGCCGTGGCGCATGGCCGAGCGTAGTTCTTCCTGAGTGAAGTGCAGTCCCAATTCGGCACCGAGCACGATGGCCCGCTCCACGAACGCATCTACGTCATGCAACTGCTGCAAGGTACGGGCGAGTCGCGGATCGGCCTCTACGCGCTGCTGGAAACGAGCCAGGTCGCTTTGCCCGGCACCGACAGCGGGCGTGGCAGCCAGCCCTTGGGCAATCTGTTGGTTCAGCCAGGGCCCGGGACGACAATCGAGCACCAGGTGAATGCGTGACGTCTCAAGGCTGCGATTGGCGACACGATGGGGCCGCGACAGGTCGAGAAACCAGCATTCGCCCGCACTCATCGGAATCAGCTGACCATCCAGCCAGAAATCCACTTCCGGCGAGCTGAGCAGCGGAACGTGCAGGCGCAGGTCGGCATCCGGCCCGCCCAGGTCATAATCGCGATGTTCGTGGATCCGCCCGCCCGGCCCCAGCCGTAGCAGCCGGGCCGAGACTATTTCCAATGGCCAATCCAGCAACGCCTGGCGCCAGCGGTCGTCCCTAGACCACGGCGCCCGGTGCAGGGGGGCGGCGGCGCCCGGTGACAGCTCGGTCAAGGCATCGGCCGCCGAAATCAGCGCCACGCCGCTCCAGTCGCCGCTGTAATACGCGTTGTTGAAGTGCCCTTGCCACCGCTCGTCCTCAACGGCGGCCAGGGCCTGCAACAGCAGCGGCAGGTTTACCGTCAGCGGCAGCCGGGAGAAGGCCGGGCGGTTCAATGCCGAGCGCCGGTTATTGCGTCACCGGAGCAGTCGGCACGGCGATATTGCCCTGGGCCCAGGCGGCTTCGCGGCTGGCCAGGGCGGCGGCAATCGACTGGACTTCGGTCGATTGCACCTCGTTCGGCAGCGGGTCGAGGCCGGCGCTGGCGAATATCTGGCCGTAGGCGTTGCGCAGGTCGGCATAGGACAGGTCCCGCCGCAGGTCGGCCTGCAAGGTATTGAGTTCCCCCTGGATCAGCTCCAGCTCGCCGATACCGGCGGCCTGGTGACGGCTGCGCAACTGGCCGACGATCTGCCCATCGATGTCCGACAGCTGCTGGTTGGTCTTGAACTGGCGCATTGCTTCCCGATAGTTGGCATTGGCGACGTACAACTGCGCCAACACGGCAATCGACATCGCCTGGCGCCGCGCCGCCGCCACTTCTTCACCGGCCTTGGCCACGTCGATGGCCGCCGGGGCGGAGATCACGTTGAACAGGTTCCAGGTGACCTTCACGCCATAGTCTGCCCAACCCTGCTCCACCAGGAACGAGTTGCTGTCGTAATGTCCGCCGGCGGAGAACTCCAGCCCTGGGAGCAGACGCAACATGGCCTTGCGGGTTTCGGCGGCGGTGATGCGTGTCTGGTAATCCTGTTCGCGCAGTTCCGGACGACTGGCCAGGGCTTCCTGTTCGAGGCGGGCCATGTCGACCTTGAGTTCCGGAATGTCATATTCATCCGGTGTCGCCAGGGTCAGCTCTGTGCCCAGCGGCAGGTTGATCAGGGTCGCCAGTTCGGTCTTGGCCAGGGACAACGCCCGACGCTGCTCTTCGAGCTGGCGGGTGGCCTGGATCAGCGAGCGCTGGTAACCGAGGGCTTGCACCGGGTCACCGATGCGCTGTTCGCTCATGCTCTGGCTGTTGCCCCGCGCTGCTTCGACGCGGGCCATCAGGCTGTCGATCTGCTTGAGCAGACGCTCGGCGGCCATGGCACGCCAGTACGCCGAACGCACGTCCTGGACGATGGTGTTGATCACCTTGCGCCGACGCTCCTGCACGATCAGGCGCTGGTCCCCGGCCTGCTTGGCGCTGATGTAGCTGACGCCGAAGTCGAGCACGTTCCAGACCATGGTCAGGTCCGCCACCTCACGGTCGCGGTCCTGGGAGGTCGACGGTTCCAGGGACTGGGTACCGGTTTCCACGCTCTGGCTGCTGGACGCGCTGACGTTGTTGCGCCCGACATAACCGGCGTCCAGGGCCATGCGTGGCAGCATGTCGAAACTGGCCAGGTCCAATTGCCGCTTGGCCAGGGCCTCCTCCATGATTTTCAGGCGGCCTTCAAGGTTGTACTTCACCGCACGTGCCATGGCCTGATGCAGGGTCAACGGGCCACTCAGAGGCTCTTGATCCTTGAACATGTTCTGCAGATCGGTGCGGGCCCGCTGTTCGCTGACGCTACGATCGATCGGCTCGCTGGTGACCGCACATCCGCTGACCACCAACGCCAGCGCACTCATTACGAATAACTTGCGACTTCTATTCATTCCCTGGATTGCCCCTGGCTGCCCAACATGTTTTTTAGTTTTTTCAGGCCTGCACGACCTGTTGCAGAGCCATCGCCAGGCTTTCGACCCGGCGCTGCTCAGTGTCCTTGATATGTTGCAACTGCTGGCCGAGCGTCGGTGCGCCAAAGACACCGCGCACGCCTTGGGACACATCCCCACCCTGCATCGATTGGCTGCCGAAGGCGTTCAGCGTTTCACTCTCGCCTGCAGTGTCCTGATTGAACAGGGACGACAGCGTGCTGCTGCCGAACACCCCGCCGTCTCCGCCACCGAATCCCAGGAAGCCATGGCCCGAGCCATCGCCGGCGGCGTCGTTGCTGAACACCTGGGCGATGTAGCTCGGCGCGAGCGCGCCACGGTTGATGAAAATATCCCCGATCGGACGCAGCCCCCCACCCACATCCCGCTGTTCGAACAGCGGCGGGAAACCCAGCGGCGAACCCAGGTTGCCGGTAGGCGGCGCGAAGACGATCGGTTGCAACGGCACCTCGGACGGCGGCGTAACCGTGACCGGGTCCGAAATCAGGTACTCCGGCGGCGGCTTCACATCGTTGGGCACCACAGTATCGATCGCATAATTATTCGACACCGCTACGCTGGCCCCGGCATTGCCCGTCAGGTCGCTGACATTGCTGGTGTCCAGGGCGATGAAGTTGCTCGGATCGGTGAGGTTAGCCGCCGGGGTGAACGTTGCGGTCCAGGTCCTGCCTCCGTCGCTGCTGGTCAGGTTGGTCAACACACCGTTGGTGACGCTGAGGTCCGACAGGTCGAAATTGCTGACGGCTTCACTGAAGGTGATTGTCACCTGGGTGCTCTCGCCCACGGTCAGGTTCGAGTCGGCGACCACGATAGTCGCTGTCGGCCGGGTAGCGTCGAGTGCGTAGTTGCTGGAAATCGCGATGCCTGCCCCGGCATTGCCGGCGATGTCCTGCACAGTGCTGGCGTCGAGCAGGATCAGGTTGGTGGCATCGCTGACGCCAGCGGTCGGCGTCAGGGTCGCGGTCCAGGTCAGGCCGCCATCGCTACTGGCGAGGTTAGACAACACGCCATTCGCCACGCTGATATCGGATAGATCGAAGCCGGTCACCGCCTCGGTGAAGCTGATGGTCACGGTGGTGGTCTGGCCGATGCCCAGGCTGGTATCGCCCAAGGTGATGGTAGCGCCCGGGCGGGCCGTATCGATCGCGTAGTTGTTGGAACTCACCACGCCAACCCCGCTGTTGCCCGAGACGTTGACCACGCCGCTGGTGTCCAGGCTGATCAGGTTGCTGGTGTCGGTGATATTGCTCGCCGGCGTGAAGGTTGCCGTCCAGGTGATGCCGCCATCGGAAGAGGACACATTGCTCAGGGTGCCGTTGCTTACATTCAGGTCGGCGTTGTCGAAACCGCTGACCGCTTCCGAGAAAGTGATGGTCACCAGAGAGGTTTCACCCACCCGCAGTGCACTGTCGGCGACCACCACCGTGGCCGTCGGCACCCGGGTCTCGACCGCGTAGTTGGCCGAATCAGTGGTGCCGGTCCCGGCGTTGCCGGCGGCATCGCTCACGCCACTGTTGTCCAGGCTGATCAGGTTGGTCGCGTCAGTCACGCCCAGGGTCGGTGTGAATGTCGCGGTCCAGGTCAGGCCGCCGTCACTGCTGCTGACAGTGCTCAAGGTCCCGTTACTGACACTCAGGTCGTCATTGCTGAAGCCGGTCACCGCTTCGCTGAAGGTGATGGTCACCTGCGCGGTTTCACCTGGCCGCAAGGTCGAATCGCTGAGCACGATGGTGGCCGTCGGGCGCTCGGTATCCAGCGCATAGTTGTTGGAATCGGTGGTGCCACTGCCGGCGTTACCCGCCAGGTCGGCAACGCCGCCGTTGGTGAGGGTGATGATGTTGCTGGTGTCGGTGATGCCAGCGGTCGGCGTGAAGGTGGCGGTCCAGGTGATGCCGCCGTCGCTGCTGCTCAGCCCGCTCAGGGTACCGTTGGCAACCGTCAGGTCGGCCGTGGTGAAACCGGTCACTGCTTCGCTGAAGGTGATGGTGACCAGTGACGTCTCGCCGGCGGCAATGGCCGCGTCGGCGACGACAATGGTCGCGGTCGGGCGCACGGTGTCGATGGCGTAGTTGTTGGAGTCGGTGGTGCCGACCCCGGCGTTGTTGGCGCCGTTGCGCACCCCGGTATTGTCCAGCGTGATCAGGTTGCTGGTGTCGGAGATGCTCGCGCTCGGCGTGAACGTCGCCGTCCAGGTCACACCGCCGTCCGACGACGAAACGTTGCTCAACGTGCCGTTGCTGACAGTCAGGTCGCTGTTGTCGAAACCGTTTACCGCTTCGCTGAAGGTGATGGTCACCAGCGACGTTTCACCGATGCTCAGGACGTTATCGGCCACCACGATGGTCGCGGTCGGCACTTGGGTGTCGACGCTGTAGTTGGCGGAATTGGTGGTGCCCGTCCCGGCATTGCCGGCCGCATCGCTCACGCCGGTGTTGTCGAGAATGATCAGGTTGGTCGCATCCCGCGTGCCGGCCGCCGGGGTGAAGGTCGCCGTCCAGGTGATGCCGCCATCGCTGCTGCTGACCGCGCTCAGGGTGCCGTTGGCAACACTCAGGTCATCGTTGGTGAAACCGGTCACGGCCTCGCTGAAGGTGATGGTCACCAAGGAGGTTTCGCCCGCACTCAGGCTGGCGTCGGTCATGACGATCGTCGCGGTCGGGCGCTGGCTGTCGATGCTGTAGTTATTGGAATCGGTGGTGCCGCTGCCGACGTTGCCCGCCAGGTCGGCAACGCCACCGTTAGTGAGGGTGATGACATTGCTGGTGTCGGTGATACCAGCGGTTGGCGTAAGGGTGGCGGTCCAGGTGATGCCGCCGTCACTGCTGCTCAGGCCGCTCAGGGTACCGTTGGCCACCGTGAGGTCCGCCGTGGTGAACGCCGTCACCGCTTCGCTGAAGGTGATGGTCACCAGTGACGTTTCGCCAGCGGCAATCGCCGTGTCGGCGACAACGATGGTTGCAGTCGGGCGCACGGTGTCGATGGCGTAGTTGTTGGAGTCGGTGGTGCCCACGCCAGCGTTGCTCGCGCCGTTGCGCACGCCGGTGTTGTCCAGGGTGATCAGGTTGCTGGTATCGGACACGCCGATGCTCGGAGTGAAAGTTGCGGTCCAGGTGACGCCGCCGTCCGACGACGAAACGCTGCTCAGCGTGCCGTTACTGATTGTCAGGTCACTGTTATCGAAGCCGTTCACCGCTTCGTTGAAGGTGATCGTCACCAGCGAGGTTTCACCGATGCGCAACGACGAATCGCTCACCACGATGGTCGCCGTCGGCACATTGGTGTCGATCTGGTAGTTGTTGGAGTTGGTGGTGCCGGTCCCCGTATTGCCGGCCGCGTCGCTGATGCCGGTGTTGTTCAGCACGATGACGTTGGAAGTGTCGACGACCCCGAGGGCCGGGGTGAAGGTGGCGGTCCAAGTGAAGCCGCCATCGCTGCTGCTGACCGCACTCAACGTGCCGTTGGCGACGGTCAGGTCGGAATTGTCGAAGCCGGTCACCGCCTCGCTGAACGTGATGGTCACCAGCGAGGTTTCACCGACGCTCAGCACGGTGTCGGCGACCACGATGGTCGCGGTCGGCCGCAAGGTATCGACGACGTAGTTGTTCGAACCGGTGGTGCCGGTGCCGGCGTTGCCAGCCCCATCCGTGACACCGGTGTTGTCCAGGGTGATCAGGTTGCTGGTGTCGGTGATGCCGGCCGAAGGCGTGAACGTCGCGGTGTAGGTGATGTTGTCGCTGGTGGTCAGTCCACTCAACACGCCGTTGGCCGCGGTCAGGTCGGCCAGGGTGAAACCGGTCACGGCTTCGCTGAAGGTGATGGTCACCAGCGAGGTTTCGCCCACGCTCAATGCGCTGTCGGCCACCACGATGGTCGCGGTGGGGCGTAGCGTGTCGATGGCGTAGTTGTTGGAATCGGTGGTGCCGCTGCCGGTGTTGCCGGCCGCGTCCTGCACGCCACTGTTGTCCAGGGTGATCAGGTTGCTGGCGTCGCTGATGCTGGCCGTCGGCGTGAAGATAGCCGTCCAGGTGATGCCGCCGTCGCTACTGCTCAACCCGCTGAGCGAACCGTTGGCGACGGTCAGGTCGGCGGTGGTCAGCCCCGTTACGGCTTCGTTGAAGGTGATGGTCACCACCGAGGTTTCGCCCACGCTCAATACGGTATCGGCGACCACGATGGTCGCGGTCGGGCGCTGGGTGTCGATGGCGTAGTTGTTCGAGTTGGTGGTACCAGTGCCGGCGTTACCCGCCGCATCCTGCACGCCGGTATTGGCCAGGACGATCAGGTTGGTCGCATCGCTGACACTGGCGTTCGGCGTCAGGGTCACGGTCCAGGTGATGCCGCCGTCGCTGCTGCTCAGCCCGCTCAAGGAGCCGTTGGCCACCGTCAGGTCGGCCAGGGTGAAACCGGTCACGGCCTCGCTGAAGGTAATGGTCACCAGCGAAGTTTCGCCAGCGCTCAGCGCAGTGTCGGCGACCACGATGGTGGCCGTCGGACGCAACGTATCGATCGCATAGTTATTCGAGTCGGTCGTGCCGATATTCCCGTTCCCGGACAGATCGGCAATGCCGCCGCTGTTCAGCGTGATCAGGTTCGTGGTGTCGCTGATACTGGCGGTCGGGGTCAGGGTGGCGGTCCAGGTGATGCCGCCGTCGCTGCTGCTCAACCCGGTAATCGTGCCGTTGGAGACCGTCAGATCGGCAGCGGTAAAGCCAGTGATCGGCTCGCTGAAGGTGATGGTCACCAGCGTGGTTTCGCCCACGCTAAGGGCAGTATCGGCGACCACGATGGTGGCCGTCGGACGGGCAGTGTCGATGGCGTAGTTGTTCGAGTTGGTGGTGCCCACACCGGCGTTGCCGGACAGGTCGGCGACCCCGGTCTTGTCCAGCACCACCAGGTTCGTGGTATCGGTGACGTCGGCAGTCGGTGTCAGGGTCGCGGTCCAGGTGATACCGCCGTCGGCGCTGCTCAGGCCGCTGATCGTGCCGTTCGCCACCGCCAGGTCGGCGGTGGTGAACCCGGTCACCGCTTCAGAGAAAGTGATGGTCACCGCCGAAGTTTCACCGCTTCTGAGCGCGGTGTCGGCCACCACGATGGTCGCGGTGGGCGCCACGGTGTCGTTGACGACATAATTGTTCGAGTTGGTAGCGCCCACGCCCGTGTTGCCGGCCAGGTCGGCGACGCCGGTATTGTCCAGCGTGATCACGTTGGTGGTATCGGCGATGTTGCTGGCCGCCGTCAATGTGCCGGTCCAGGTGATGCCGCCGTCGCTGCTGCTCAAGCTACCGACGCTGCCGTTCTGCACCGTCAGGTCGGACGCGGTAAGGCCGGTCACCGCTTCAGAGAAGGTGATCGTCACCAGCGACGTACCGCCGGAGTTCAAGTTGGTGTTCGCCACGACAACGGTCGCCGTGGGAGGCGTCGTGTCGGGCACATAGTTGGTGTTGATGGTGCCGCCGTCGCCATAGACGTTGGCGACGGAAGCCGGCGAAGTACCGGCGCTACCGGCGCTGCCGCCACCGACGCCGCTGCCGCCGACGTTGCCGGACAGGGCCGCAAAGTTGGCCGCGGTAATCAGGATCGCGCCCTTGTTCCAGATGGCGCCAACGCCGACGCCGCCCGCACCGCCGGTGTGGGTGTAGCCACCGCCGGCACCGCCGCCACCACCCCCACCACCGGCGCCGATGTTGTTGGAAATCACCGAGTTGCCGATGATGCGCAAAGTCGCACCGGTGTCGTTGTAGATACCACCGACGGCGCCGCCGCCCGCCCCGCCCACGGCGTTGTAGCCGTCACCGCCACCGCCGCCGCCAATGGACAAGCCCGCGCTGGCCGCCGTGCCGCCGGCCGAGCCGGTACTGTAGCCTGGATACGCCGCACCACCGGCACCACCGCTGGAGTTGCCGCCCCGCCCGCCCATGTTGAAGAAGCCACCGCCGGCGCCGCCCTGTCCGGTCGAGCCTACGGAGCCGGTGGCGTTGAGGGTGTCGCCGCCGCGACCGCCAATGCCACTGCCGACCGCGCCGCCACCACCACCGCCGCCACCGGCATATTGCGGCGTCACGCCGCCACCGCCGCCGCCACCCGATGCGGCGTTCGCGGTCACCGTGACGTTGCGCAGGGTCAGGGTCCCGGCGTTATAGATCCCGCCGGCCTTGGCGACTGCCGCATCGACGCCGCCATTGCCACCGTCGCCCGCCACCAGGCCGCGGGTGATCACCAAGCCATCGAGCGTCGCGGTCGTACCGGAGGTCACGTTGAGGACCTGGGTGCGGAATTGCCCGTCGAGGGTGACATCGGCGACGTTGTCATTATTGAGATCGCCGTCGATGGTCACGTTTCTGTTGACCACCAGCACCTGGGTCAGCGCGACGGTCATACCGCTGCTGAAGGTCACGATGTCGCCGTTCTGTGCCGAAGCCAGGGCCGCACGCAGCGAGCCCACGCCGGTGTTGGCGTTGTTGGTGGCGGTCCAGGTGGCGAGACCCCATTGGTAGTCGCCCATGGCATTGGCCGAGAGCGCATTGGCGCTCTCGATATTGCCGGTGGCGATTTCCAGGTCCCAGTCGCCGCCCAGGCCGGTGCGGTCGTTGGACGCCGCCACGTCGCGGCCGGTCAACTGCGCCAGCGAATCCACGAAGCTCAGGCCACGGTCGCCCTCGGCGGTGTAGCAGCCGTAGATCAGGATATCGCCGCCCGCGTTCATGTCCTGGCCGATCTGCGCCAGCACCTCACTGCGGGCCTGGACGTTATCCGCCGACAGGTAGGCGGTGCCCAGCCACAGGTCGCCGGCGTTACCGTGGGCGATGATCTGCACCGAGCTGACGCCCTGGTGGGTGTCCAGGTAATCGGCAATCTGTTGCAGGCCATCCTTGGTCGCATCCAGCTGAACCACCTGGGTACCAGGCGCCACGCCTTCGAGCAGACTGGCGGAATCCTTGACCCGGGAATCGACGAACACCACCGATTTGCCGGGGACGGCGGCCTGGGTAGCGTCGGCCTGTCCTTGAGGGGCGTGGCTGTTGTCAGCCGACTGATCGGCCGTGGGCGTCTTCGCCGCTTCGGCGGTGGGATGGGCGTCCGGTTGCGCGGCGTCGGCCACGGTCGCGGCCACCGCGCCGTCGAACAGCATGCGCGGCTCCAGGGACATGATCATTGGCGATGCCAGGGCCTGTGCGCCCTCGGTTACCCGCGATTTACCTTTGCTCCACCACATGACGTTCACCTGGACTCGAACTTCTTGAACACGCAAATGAAGAAAACCGCCATCAGCTGAGGGCGGCGTCGGTTTTCATACGAATGACATTGGCCGCGCTGGCAGACCCATCGCGCCAGAACGACAACTCGGCATACTTTTCAAACAGATCCGGCGGCAACAGGGTGCGCCGGGCTTGCGGCGCGACCTTGGGCTTGACCTTGTGCAGGCCGGCAACGCCCAGGGCCTGGTCGAAGGCCGGCGCGTCGTAGGTCAAGTGATTGAAATCGTGCTCGAACCAGGGCTCGCCGATGAACTCGTACACCAGGCGCATCACCCGCTCCGGGGCCTGGCTCAAAAGGTCGTAATCGACGATCAGCAGCGACTCGGCGTTTTCGCCGTAATAGGCTTCCTTGAGCGCCGTCCAGGCAAACCCCACCAGGCGGTTGCGCTGGGCCAGGGTTTCGCAGCGGCTGTAGACGGTGTTGCGCTCATCATCGTCGTTGAACAGCTTGGTGTTCTCGAACGGGTTGGCGCGGTATAGCCGTTCCAGGCTGTCGAGCACCCAGGCGACGTTGCGTACGCACGCGATGGTCTTGGCCTGGGGAAAGAGGTCCTGCAAGGCCGGCAGACGCGCGCACCATTGGCGGTTGGTGTCGAAGATGACCGGTTTGTCGGCCTTGTCAGCGTAGTAGGAATCAAACAGGCCGCGCAGCAGCCGACGACGCTGGTCGGTGTCGATCACCGAACCGAACTCACTGCCGGCGCTGCATTGTTGCAGGACGCTGCTGAACAGCGAGCCGACCGGGCTGGTCATGCCGGCGTGGAAGCGCGGATTCTGCAGAAGAATCGCGGAAAGAAGGGTCGAGCCCGAGCGCGGCAAGCCGGAGATAAAGTGAAACTGCGACAATCCCTTCACCGTGTGTAGTCCATTTTTACCCAGAGCGTAGCCGAGGAAATAATCCGCGCCTAGTACTACTTTGATATCAAGTGCCGTACCGTCTGTAAAAAAGATGGACGGTATAGACGACCAGGCGCGCCTGAATCGATTAAGCCAGCCGGCAATGTTTTTCCGCTGTCGTTGCTCGGCAAAATCCGTTATCCGCGTCTACGCTCAGCCGTGCGTGACCAGGCCAGGGAAAGAAAGGAGTCGGACTGATCGCACTCCTTCGCGCTATCCCGTCCGGCACCACCAGACCAAATAACCTGAGGGATGAGGATTCCATGGAAGTATTCATCGGCACTATCCAGCCGTTCGCCTTTAACTTCGCACCCAGGGACTGGGCGCTGTGCAACGGGCAGACGCTCAGCCTTGCCCAATACCAGACCTTGTTCGCGCTGATCGGCGTGACGTACGGAGGAGACGGCCAGACCACTTTTCTGCTCCCCAACCTGCAAGGCCGCATGCCCATCGGCCAGGGCAATGGGCTGGGCCTGACCCCACGGGTCATCGGCATGGTTTCCGGCACCGAGAACGTCACGGCAACCATCAACAACCTGCCCAACCACACCCACGCTCTCACCGGCGTCACGGCCAACACCACCCTGCAACTGGCGAACCCGGCCAGCAATCCACTGAACACACCCACGGCCACCAACTCGTTCATCGGCACTTCGGGCACCGGGCCGGGCGCGGCGAATATCTATTCCGACCAGCTCGGCGCCTCGCCAGTGCCCTTGCAAGGCGTCAGCACAACCGTCAGCGGGACGATTTCACCGACCGGCAACGGTTTGCCAATGGCAATCATGAACCCGTTCCTGGCGATCAATTTCAGCATTGCCCTCCAAGGCATTTTCCCGTCCCGCAACTGATGGTCCGCCGGGGGGCGCGAGTCCTCCGGCCTTTTGGAGTTTCGACATGCTGCATGAGGTTCATAGCCACCATTTCCAACCGTTGCTGGGCCAGACCAGCGAGCTCACCCTGCCCGATGGAAGCCGCCTGCCCGTACGGATCGAATCCCTTGAACAGACCCCTCGAGCGAAGATGCCGCACGCGCAACGCATGCCGTTCTGCGTGGAGTTCAACAGTCTTGGAACCACGGAATTCGTCGACGGGCTCTGTGCGCTGGAGGTGCCCGAACTGGGACGCCTCGAAGGGCTCTTCGTGTCGCGCATACCGCCCATGGGACGCGATCCCACGGTGGGGTATTTCTACATAGCGTTCAACTGAACCCAGCATCAGACCAATAACCTGAAGGACGAGGAATCTATGGAAGTCTTCATGGGCACCATCCAGCCGTTTGCCTTTAACTTTGCACCCAGCGGTTGGGCGCTCTGCTATGGGCAAACGCTTGGCATCGCGCAATACCAGGCGCTTTTCTCCCTGCTCGGCACCTACTACGGGGGCAACGGCCAGACCAACTTCATGCTGCCCAACCTGCAAGGCCGGCTGCCCCTGGGCCAGGGTAGCGGCGCAGGCCTGAGCACACGGGTGATTGGCGAGGTTTCCGGCACCGAGAACGTCACCGCGACCCTGAACAACCTGCCGAACCACACCCACACCCTCACCGGCATCACCGCCAATACCACCCTGCAACTGGCGAACCCGGCGAGCAACCCGGCGAACACGCCAAGCGCTACCAACTCATTCATCGGCACCTCGGGCACCGGGCCGGGCGCGGCAAATATCTATTCCGATCAGATTGGCGCTTCGCCGGTGCCGCTCAAAGGCGTGAGCACGACCGTCAGCGGTACGGTTGCGCCGACGGGCAATGGCTTGCCGATGTCAATCATGAATCCGTTCCTGGCGATCAACTTCAGCATCGCCCTGAACGGCCTGTTCCCGTCCAGGAACTGAAGACCCACTGCAAAGCTGCCCGCAGCAATGTGGGAGCGAGCCTGCTCGCGATAGCGGTGTGTCAGTGACCAGTGGCTCGACTGACCCGGCGCTTTCGCGAGCAGGCTCGCTCCCACAAGGGACAGGCGACGCATCGGCGATTCATCAGTTGCCCTTCGGATACCAGACCAACCGCTGCGCCGCCGGGTTGCTTTCCTGCACCTGGAAGCCCAGCGCCAGGTAGTGCTGGCGTGCGTGGGGATTGCTGGCCCAGACCACGGTCGCCACCGGGCAGCGGATCTGTTGCGCGGCTTTCTGCACTCCCTGCAACACGGCCCGGCCATAACCCTGCCCGCGGGCCTGGGGGATGAAGGCCAGATACAGCACGCGGATTTCATTGGGTCCGAAATCGGTACTCAGCGCGCCAATGGCGGTGCCGAGCTTTTCCACCACGTAATGCATGGCATTGGGGAAATTCTCCCCCAACCCCTGCTCCTGCACCTGGAACTGTTGGGCGATTACCTGTTGCACCTGCTCGTGCTCACCATCGATCCATTGCAGATCCGGTCGCGCCGCCTGGTAAAGGCTCTGTAAAAACGGCCCGTCGCTGACCTGTGATGGGCGCACTACCAATCCTTCTGCCGCCACTGCTTGCATGTTCGCTCCTAGAACCCGCTTTCCCTCACACCCAGCGCCGCCAACCGGCGCCAGGCCGCTCCCAATACCGACTCGCCCTGCCCCTGCAACACCACCACGCCTCGCAGCGGTTGCACCGGCGCTGACGAGTCGTCGACGGCGCTCAAGCGCACGCCATATTGAGCCTGCACCGGTTCAGCCCGTTGCTGCGAATCGCGACGCACGGCAATTGGACCGTGGTGATCGGACGTGAGTGCCTGCTGCTCGACCCAGGCCACGCCGTTGGTATCGACTTCATCCAGCCGTACGGCAATCGAGGGATGCATCGGATCGTCGGCGATAAACCGACCCGTGGCACCAGCCCCGACCCGCCACAGTTCGGCTTCGGTCAGGTAGCCGCGCAACCGGGAATCGGTCTGGACCACTCGCGCCAGCGCTTGCGTGGGTGACAACCAGCGACCGGGCACCAGCTCCGGCAACAGATCTCGCACCTGGCCGGCGTGGGGCGCGCGCAATGACAGGCGTTCGCGCTGGGCCACCAGGCCGCGGAACTCGGCCACCGCTTCGGCCAGTTGCTGTTCGACGATGCCGGCGTCGGCCGCGGTTTCGCTGCGCCCGGCCTGGCGGCGCATTTGCAACTGCTGGATTTCGATTTCCCGGCGCACGATGGACAGGCGCGAGGCCATGTCCGGTGACTCCAGTTCGATCAGCACATCGCCCTGCGCCACGGTCTGACCGTCGTGCACGTTGACCTGTTTGACCCGCGCCGCGACAGGCGCATACAACGCACTGGCGCGTCCGGCCTCCAGCATGGCCGGCACCTCCACGGCGCTACGCCAAGGCAGCAATAACGCCACCAGCAAGGCCAGCAGTACCAGGGCGCTGAACAGCACTCGCGGCGTGTGGGCCTGTTCGCGGCGGCTCCACCATTGCCGCCATTCGTTCACGATGGGCATAAAGATGAACCAGACCAATTCCACCATCATCAGAAAAATGCCCAGCACCTTGAAGAACAGGTGATAGACCGCCAGGGCAATCCCGAAGAACAACACCGCGCGCCATAACCACGAGCCGTATCCCCACAGCAGCAGACGGCGGCGCATCTTCGGCGACCAGGGTTCCGGTGCCGCCACGCCATAGCCGAACAAGGCCTCGCGCAGGCGCCAGCGGCACAGGGCAAATGCGCGCCCCTGAAGGTTATCCACCGCCCAGAAATCGCTGAGCAGGAAATATCCATCAAAGCGCATGAACGGGTTCAGGTTGATTATCAGGGTGGTGATCCAGGTCGCACTCGCCAGCATGAACGCCGCCGTGCGCGCCGGCCCATCGGGCAACAACGACCAGGCCAGCAGTGCAACGCACGCCAGCAACAGCTCCGCCAGAACCCCACCGGCGCCGATCAGCAACCGGGCCCGACGATCGTTGATCCTCCAGGCGTCGCTGACATCGGTGTAGAACATCGGCAGCAACACCATGAACGCCACGCCCATGCTTTGCACCCGGCAACCGGCGCGCTTGGCCATGAAAGCATGGCCGAACTCATGGCACAGCTTGGCGAAAAACAACGCTGCCCCGAACGCCAGCGCACCACCGAGGCTGAACAGGTGCGGAAACGTTGCCACGAACCGCTGCCAGTCCCGCGAGACCAGGAAAATACCCAGGCCCAGCGTCAGCGGCATGCCATAGCGCAGGATGGCCGGACCGAATCGCGCCAGCCAAGGCCAGGCGCGGTTGAGAAACGCATCCGGGCGCCACAGCGGGATACGGAAAAACAGATATTGGTGCAGCAGCACCTGCCACAGGCTCTGGCGCTGGGCGGCCAGCTTGAACTGATAGCTGTCGCGCTGTTGCGGGTCCGTCGCGCTGATCAGGTCATGCCCGCGCAAGAAGCCCAGCAGTTGCTCCAGCGACTCGTCATTGAGCGGCAGGCCCGGCTCGCGATTGGCCGCTTGCAGCACCTGTTGCGGATCCCCCAGAGACCAATGCCGCAACATGCGCATCGCCGCCGCGCCAAGTTTGAAATAGCGGCCACGAACCGGGTCGGCCAAGGTCCATTGGGGCGAGCCATCCGGGTCCGGGGCTGCCGGCGACAATTGCAGGTCCGCCCGCAAGCTCGGCAGGTTCATACTACAGGCCTACACTCTGACGCAGGCCAGCCAGTGGCCGACGCAACAGGTACAGCGCCAGCGGGGCGCGGTCGCCAAAAATCTTTGCCGTGCCCCTCAAGCCGATACGCGGCGCCGTCGCTTCGAAACGCGCATCGAGCCGATACGCCAGTTGTCCGGCGGCGGTGGGCTGCGCTTCGTAGGCCGACCGTTCGAGTCGGGCCAGGTGGCGCTGCAACGGATCGCTGTCGAGAAACAACGCCACTTGCGCCCCGGGGGCCAGGGTGATCGCATCGCCCACTGCCAACTCGATACGCAACTCGGCCTGGTTCGGGTCAGCGATTTCCATCAGCCGCTCGCCGGTCTGTACCGGTTTACCCAACCAGCGTTCGGCGTCGGCGAACACCGCGATGCCGTCACGCTCGGCGCGCACTTCGCTGCGCTTGAGCAGCTCGATCGCGTAGTTGCGCTCGGCGCGTTTCTGCTCGACGCGGGCGGCCAGCAGGTCAATTTTCGAACTGGATTCGGCGTCGGCAAACGCACGCTGGGCGTTGGCCTTGAGTTCAGCCTCGGCCACCCCCAACGCACGCTCGGCGACATCGGCCTGGGCCTTGAGGCTGGTGCTTTCGAAGCGCAGCAGCAGGTCGCCGTTCTTGACGCTCTGGTTGGGCTTGACCAGGAATTCGGCGATCACGCCGTCCAACGGTGCCGCCACCACCTGCCCACCCAGCGGCACCACCTCGGCGGGGGCCAGTACCGACTGGCGCACCGGGATCAGCAGCCCCAGCAACAGCACTGCCACCAGCGCGACCTGGCGTTTGCGGGTCCAGCGCAGACGCCACGGCTTGCGCGGTTGCAGCGCCAGCCAGGCGTGGCTGTAGGTGTCGCCCAGTTGCGACAACAGCACTTGCTCCGGCGGCGTCCACGGCAAGTCGCGGGCCAGCCACAAGCCACCAAACACCTGCCCCTGATGATCGATCAACGGCAACCAGAACACCTGCCCCGCCGACAGGCTCTGCCAATCCGAACGGATCGATTCACTCAACCCCTCGGCGGCGATCACCCGGGCCTGGTTCAATTGGCCTTGCTTGAACAACTGCGCCACCGCCTGCTCGACAAACGCCACGAACGGCGCATTCGGCTCGATGACGCTGACGCCGGTCACCGCCTGGACCTTGCCGGCAATCAACAGTGCGGCGTGGCGAAAGCCGAACAACGCCTGGCCGTCGTTGACCAGGCTGTAGCTCAACTGCGCCGGCGTACGGGCGGCCCGCGTCTGGCGTTCAAGGTCGAGGAAGCGGGCAAACACCTGCTCGGCGCTGCCCATGACCGGGGCGTTCACTTGGGCTCCGCGAAACGCGCCGTGCCGCTCATGCCCGAGAGCAGGCCGCTGGCATCCGGCACGCTCGCCACCAGCAGCAGGGTCTGGCTGCCCTCATCGATACGTGCGCCCAGGCGCTTGACCGTCGCTTGCAACGGCTTGCCGGTTTCATCAGGAATGAAGGTAAAGGGTTGGCCGGGCTTGAGCTTGTCCATCCAGCGCGACGGCACCAACAGATGGATCTCCAGGGTGCGGTTGTCGACCACATCCAGCAGCGGCGCGCCGGCTGCGACGCTTTCATAGCGCTGGACCTTGCGCGCCACCACCTGCCCGTCGAACGGCGCGATCACGCTGCAACGCTTGACCTGCACCTGATACACCTGGGACTGCGCCTGCGCCTCGCTGAGCCGGGCTTCGGCTCGCGAAACTTCGAAGCGCCCGACCGACTTCAACTGCTCCAGCTGCCGGTTGTGGGCCAGCTCTTCACCGGCACCGCGACTGGCCGCCTGGGCCGCATTGAGCTGGGCCTGGTACGCCGAGCAATCGAACCGCGCCAGGGTATCGCCCTTCTTGAACGACTCGCCTTCGCTGAACGGCAATTCGACGATCCGCCCGGCCAACTCACTGGCCAGCACCGCCTGATCCCGCGCCCGCAGCACCCCACGCGCTTCATTGCCACCCGCCGAGTCGGCGGTGACGTTACTTTGCAGCAATGGATCGTCCGCCACAGGCGTTTGCGCCTGGACACCACACGTTACAAAGGCCAATCCCACAACCCAACTACTCAAACGCCACATGACCGCTACTCCCTGACGGATGGGCGGAGTCTACGACAGCGGTGGGGAGCGTCAAGGGCGTTGCCTTGGGAAGTGGGAAAACTCTTGTTTCAAAAAGGCTGGACGAGCGCTCAACAGCACTTAATTATTTGCCTAAAGGTAAAGGGAAAATTTCTTACGAAGATGCCGGAAGATCCGCTCGTTCAAAACAGCAGGAAATGATGGACTATTTTTGACATTAAACCTCTCCAGCTATTTTGAATGGCCGCCGTAATAATGACTGACAAATCAGCTTGAAAATGCCTTGACCCTTCACAGCGAGGCTGCACAAAACTCAACTCGCCGGTGCTGATGCTTGCCCACTTGCTGTTGACGTAATGTCAACTCAGGCTTAGGATTCGCTCACTGCTCAACCCCGTACGCAGAGATTAAGTTCTCTGGCCGTTGGGGTGAAAAAACCGGCTTCGGCCGGTTTTTTCGTCTCTGGGGGTTGAGTTTGTGCGCACCGCTTTCTTCGTCGATGGTTATAACGTTTTTTATGGTTTGCTCGCCGGCACGCCTTATAAATGGCTGAACCTTGCGCAGTTGCTCGCACACATTGTTCGAGTCGAAAATCCTCTGAACACACTCGCCTCCGTTGAGTACTTCACGTCCTCCGTAAAACCGGAACTGGCGACGCGTGGAATCACGTCCAAAGAGGCTCAAGACTCATATGTCCGTGCGTTAAAGGCCAGCAACGTCATCGTTCATTATGGGCGCCATCAGCTGGAACGTGCCAATGCCCCCCGTTTTGTGAACAGAGAAGTCGGAGCATCACGCCAGGACACGGTTGCTATCTGGAAACTGGAAGAAAAGGAAACCGACGTCCATATAGCAATCAGCATGTACCGCACAGCTTCCAGACAAGAAAAACTGCCACGGGACAAACGTATCGAACAACTGGTGCTGGTCTCTGGGGATACAGACCTGGCTCCTGCTCTTAGAGCCATTCGGGAGGATTTCCCTCACGTGAAAATTGGCGTTGTGCTTCCCTATCGGAGCGGATCCAGACGCTTGGCGCCCGGTTCTTTACAACAGCACGCCCACTGGATGCGCCGCGTAGTCACCTGTGAAGAACTCCAATCCAATCAATTCCCAAACCGAGTTCCCACTCACAAAGCCCCCGCCATCAAGCCGGATTACTGGTAACCCCAGCCGCCAGCGGATACACAGACTCCCATCCCCCACCCAACGCCTTGTACAAGGCAACCATGGCCAACGACACGCCGGTCGAGCTTTCGACCAGTTGTTCCTGGGTCGCCAGCAAGGCGCTCTGTACGGTGAGGACGTTGACGAAGTCCACCACGCCTTCGACGTACTGTTGTTGCGCGGTGCGCAGGGCGATCTGGTTCTGGCGCACGGCTTCGGCAAGGCTGTCGCGGCGTAGTTGGCTGGTGTTGTAGGCGTTCAGTTGGTCGTCGATTTCATGCCAGGCCTTGAGCACGGTCTGCTGGTAAGCGACGGCGGCTTCCTGTTGCTGGGCCTGGCGCAGGTGCAACATGCCGCGCAAGCGCCCGCCATCGAACAACGGCAGGCTGAACTGCGGACCGATGCCGAATGCCCGTGAACCCCATGATCCAAAATCGCTGAGTTGCATGGCCTGGGAGCCGATGTTTCCCGACAAGGTTATGCGTGGGTAAAAATCGCCTTCGGCCACGCCGATATTGGCGGTGGCAGCGTGCAACCGGGCCTCGGCCTGGCGGATGTCCGGGCGGCGTTCGGCCAGTTGCGACGGCAGACCGATGGCGACCTGACGCGGGGCCTGGGGCACCGGTGCGTCATTGGAGAGTTGAGCCTGCAATGCTTGCGGTGGCTGGCCGATCAGCAGGCTCAGGGCGTTGATCAGTTGTGACTGGCGCTGCAGCAATGCGGGCAATCGCGCCTCGATGGCCGCGACCTGGGCCGCCGCTTCGGCCACGTCCAGATCCGTAGCAACGCCATCGGCCAGGCGCAGCTGTGTGAGCTTCAAGCTGTGGCGTGCCACGTCAAGATTCTGCTCGGTCACCGCCCGTGTGCTTTGCACGCCACGCAATTGCAGATAGTCCTGGGCTGTCTCGGCGAGCACCGCCAGCAGCGCAGCGCGACGCTCGTTCTGCGCGACTTGCAGATGAGCGTCCGCCGCTTCAGTCTCGCGTCGCACCCGCCCCCACACATCCAGCTCCCAGGCCGCGGAAAACCCAGCATCCCACAGATTGAAGGGCGCATCGCCGGCGTTGCCCGAGGGGTCGTTCAAGCCTTCACCGCTGTTGCGCCTGCGGGCATAACTGCCGGTGGCCGAGCCGCTGGGGTATTGCGCCGAGGTGACGACCTGACGCGCGGCGCGGCTTTGTTGCAGGCGGCTGCCGGCGAGTTTCAAGTCGAGGTTGTCGGCCACGGCGCGGCGGGTCAACGCAGATAAGGTCGGGTCGTTGAAGACTTCCCACCAGCGCTCGTTCATATCGGCACTGACCAGTTGGCTGGCAGCGGCACGGGCCGGCGTCGGCCATTGCGCGATCCGCTGCGTCTCGGGACGCTGGTAGTCCGGGCCGACGGTGCAGGCCGACAGGGCTGCCATGAGCAAGACTGTGACTGATTTGAGAGGCCAATGGCCCCATCGCGAGCAAGCTCGCTCCCACAGGGGATCTGGGTTTGGCTCAAGGCCTCCTGTGTGACGCAGGCCCAATGTGGGAGCGAGCCTGCTCGCGATGGGGCCTGAGCAGCCAATGAATCCTTTCATCGCTGTGTCACCTCCCGGCCACCACTCCCCGATCCTGCGGTATCGATACGCGCCTCCACCGACATTCCCACCCGTAACCGCTCCACCAGCGGCTGGCCGGGATCCAGGACAATCTTCACCGGGATGCGCTGCACGACCTTGGTGAAGTTGCCGGTGGCGTTGTCCGGCTTGACCGCGGCGAAGGTCACGCCGGTGGCGGGAGCGATGCTCTGCACAAGACCATGCAGGCGTTCGCCTCCCAAGCTGTCGACCCGCACCTCGACACGCTGGCCCGGCTGTACATCGGTGAGTTGAGTCTCCTGAAAATTCGCCACCACATATGCCTGAGCCAGCGGCACCACGGCCAGCAGCTTGCTGCCCGGCGTCACATAGGCGCCGACCCGCACCGCCCGCTCGCCGACCATGCCGTCCTGGGGCGCGACGATGCGGGTGTACGACAATTCATAGCTGGCTATTTCCAACGCCGCCTGGGCCCGCTTCAATCCACCTTCGGCGGCGTCGCGTTGGGCGGTGAGAATCTCCACCTGTTTGCGCTCGGCCGCCAGGACCGCCGTGGCGCTTGCCAACCGTGCACTGGCCTGATCGATGCGGGTCTGGGCCTGCTGGGCATTCTGCACGGTACCGGCGCCCACCCCGGCCAGGTGCTTGTAGCGGTTGAGTTCATGGTCAGCAAACGCCATTTCGGCCTTGGCCGCCATCACATTGGCCTGGGCCTGGGCGATGACCGAGGCCTGGCGCTCCAGGGTCGCCCGGGCATTTTCCAACTGGGCCCGCGCCACCACGGTCTGGGCGTCGGCGGCCTGGGCGGCGGCGTGCAGATCGCGATCGTCGATCAACGCCAGCAACTGCCCGGCCTTGACCTGCTGGTTATCCTCTACCAGCACTTCTTTGATGAAACCGGCCACGCGGGGCATCACCAGGGTGTAATCCGCCGCAACGAACGCGTCGTTGGTGCTCTGCTGCAGGCGCCGGCCAAACAGGCCCGGCGTGAGTAAATACATCGATGTGCCGAGCACTACCATCGCCGCAACGCCAATGGCGAGTGGTCTTTTCAATTGAGTCTTCATGGAAAACCTTCCGGGTTCAGCGTGGCGCGCCAGGCGGATAGATCCGCGTCGGCAACCAGAAAATAAGCAGGATCAGGGCGAGCGCGACGCCCGCCATGCACAGGTAAAGATCCGAGGAAGTCAGCACCACCGCCTGTTCATGCAGGCGGTGGGCAAGGCCGGGCATGGCGCTGTCGGCCAGAGGCGAATTGCCGAGGCTGTCCACCAGCATCGTCGAGTGGAAATGCAGTCGCGAGGTGGTCAGCGCGTCGAGTACGCCGGTGGCGATCACCGCAGCCAGGCCCTTCACCGTGTTGAACCAGGCCGATGCGAGCGGCCCTTCCATCGGTGAAATACTCCCGGTCGAGAGCATCAGCAGCGGCAGTACGGCCATGGGTTGGCCGAAGATCTGCAACAGCTGCAGCCCGTAGAAATCATCGCGAATCCACGCCGAGGTCAGCTGCGAACCGCCCAGACACGACAACACCAACATGCCCAGGCCGATGCCCAGCACCCAGCGGCAATCGACCCAACGCAAATTGCACAGCGCCGCCACCAACGGCAAGGCGATCAACTGCGGCAGCGCCATCAGCAGCATCACCGGCGCGGTCTGCACCGGCCGATAACCCTGCACCTGCGCCAGATAACTGGAGGGAATGATGATCACCGCCAACAGCACCACCAGCACCCCGGCCAGGGTTATCAAAGCGAACAACAGGTTACGTATGCCAAGCATCTGCAGCTTGAAGAACGGCACCGGTTGCGACCATTCGTTGATCAGGAACAGCACCAGCAACAACAACCCGCCACCGAGCAAGGTGCAGATCAGGCTCGACTCGAACCAGTCCAGCCGGTTGCCTTGCAGGATGCCGATCACCAGCATGCAGATCGCCGGGAAGCCCAGCAGCAGGCCGCGCCAGTTGAACTGCTTGAGACGCTCCAGGCGCAGCGGATCCTGGGGCAGACCGTAGGCCACCGCCGCCATGGCGATCAGGCACGGCACAATGATCTGCCAGAAGGTCCATTGCCAGCCGAAGTATTCGGTCCACAGGCCGGCCAATGGCGTGCCCAGGCCCGGCCCGAAGGTGGCGGTCAAGGCGTAGCCGGCCAGGCCATAGAGTTTTACCTCGGCCGGCAGGAAGCGCAGGGCGACCGTCATCAGCATCGGCGGTAACGCGCCCCCCGCCAGACCTTGCAGGGTGCGCAGCAGCAACAGGCTTTCGTAACTCGGCGCGAACGGACACAGCACGCCCAGCAACGTGAACAGCCCGATGGCCCACAGCGTGAAACGGCGCAGAGAGAAGGTCACCGAGCACCAGGGCGCGAAAGCCATGGCAGCGACCGAAGTAGCGGCATAACACGCCACCAGCCAGGTACCTTCGTCATACCCGATGGCCATGGCGCCGCGGATATCGGCCAGGGCGACCTTGATGACCATCTCGTTCAGCCCCGAAACCAGTACCGCCAGCAACACACCCACCAGGCCGATGATAATCCGCAGGCCGAACACCGACGGTACGGCGGTGGCCGCAGGAATCGTCGTGGTCGTAAGGGATGTCATGGATTACAAACACTCCGGTCAGAAATACCGGAGCAGTTTAAAAACCATGGATGCTGACAAAAAGTGACTTATCGGCAGCTTATAAGTGCACACCGCGCAGCAATGAGTACCCTTCGCCTTTGTGGGAGCGAGCTTGCTCGCGATAGCGGTGTATCTGTTACATCGATGGTGACTGACAGGCCGTCATCGCGAGCAAGCTCGCCCCCACAGGTCGTTCACTCTGGCTGCGCTGCCAGCCAGGTTTCCTCGCAACAAGCCTTGAGCGTTTCTCGCAGCCAGCGGTGGGCCGGGTCGTTGTCGAAGCGCGGGTGCCAGGCCTGGGTCAACACCAGCGTCGGCAATGGGATCGGCAAGGTGAACGAACGCAGGCGCAGCCCCAGACGCCGGACACTGAGCAGCGCTTCTTTGGGCACCGGCAGGATCAGGTCGGAATCGGGCAACGCAAACATCGCCGCGTGGAAACTCGGCGCAATGACCGCCACCCGCCGCTCCAGGCCCAAGGCATTGAGCGCCGTGTCGATAGGGCCACGGGCAATGCCCCGGCGGGACATGCTGATGTGGGAAAACCCGGCGTACCGCTGCGCCGTGATCTCACCATCGAGCAGCGGATGGTCTTCGCGCACCAGGCCCACAAAGTGCGTGGAAAACAGGTTCTGCACTTTCACTTCCGGCATCACTGGACGGTTATTGCTGATGTTCAGGTCGATGCGCCCCTCGCGCAGGGCCTCATCATCGCCGTCGCCCTCCGGCACGAAGCGCACCTCGCAGTGGGGCGCCTGACGCTCAAGGGTATCGAATAGCTTGCCGCCATACACACCGACGAAGAAATCGTTGGCACGAATGCTGAAGCGCCGGCGCAGAGTGCTCAGGTCCACGGTGTCGGCCGAGCGAAACAGCAGCGTCGCCTGTTCTACCAGGTCGCGTACCTGCTCGCGCAGGGCCAGGGCCTTGGGCGTCGGCACCAGGCCCCGGCCGGCGCGTACCAGGATCGGATCGCCAATGGCCTCGCGGATTCGCGTCAGGGTGCGACTCATGGCGGCAGGGCTGAGGTGCATCCGCCGCGCGGCGCCGACCACACTGCCCTCATCGAGCAGCGCATCGAGCGCCACCAGCAGATTCATGTCCGGGAGTTGCATACTGAGCACTCGTGGCTGAAGAGAATTGACCTGCACGCAATGCTAGCAGAACAAAATCCCTACCTACTCCAGCAAAGTCAACTCACCGTCGCGGTACAACACTTCACGACCCAGCCACGTCGCGTCTACCTGGGGCAAGACCGCCGAAGGCTTGCGCAGCTCACGCAACAGCGTCGAGCCATGGGACAGACGTCCGCCCATCCGCGCAATCACCGCCCGGGCGCTTTGATACTGAGCATGGCGGCCTGGGTCGAGGGTGTCTTCCAGCAGGATGTCTTCACCGAGGATGCCCCGGACCTGCCCCGGATAAATCAGGAAGCCGCTGGCCTGCTCGGCGCCCTCGCGACCGTCCTGCCAGAAACTGCCGTCGCGGCTGCGGATATCCGGGTGCGGACCAAACCAGTAGGCCCGGTCGGCCTGCGGCATGGCGTGATGCAGGCGAAAGAAAATCCGCATCAGGTTGTCGCGATACCACTCGCGCACTTGCAAGTAATAACCACGCAAACCGGGCAAGCCGCTCGAGTGGGCCAGACGGACCGCCAGGGGCCACCGGGGGAAAGCCTGCAACGGCAGGTCGGTCGGCGCTGGTCGCGGCGTTGCCGGGTCGGTTTCCCAGGGCAACCGATGGGGTGCGTTTTCGAGATCGTCGTATGCGGTCGGCGGCCGTCCCAGCCAGTGGCCGCCACTGCTGGCGAGCGCGGTGGCGATACACAGGTTGCCCTGCACCACAGACACGTAGAACCGGGTGAACCAGTCGGCCAGTTGCTGACCACCGGCGCCCTGCTCGCGCAGTTCGAACAGCTCGCGGTCGAAGCGTCGCAAACCGTATTCCAAGGTCAACAGATGTGCGCGGGCCTTGCGCTGCATGCGCAGGAACAACGGCAACGAACGGACCAGGCGCAGCGCTCGCCAAGGCAGATGCGGCGTGGCCCCGCCGACTTCACCGGCGTAGCTGCTGGCGCTGATGCCCCAGTCCGCCAGGCGCGCCAGGAACAGGTCGTTGTTGATGTACGAAGCACCGCCGAACACGGCCGTGAACGGCTCGTTGTCCTGCAACACCCGCGTGTCCCAGCGCGCCATGATCGCCGGAATGCTCGCGGCCGCCCGCCGCTGGGCGTACTCCACCAGCACGCTGGGCTGCGGCGGCAGGATCTCGGCGATGTTCGCAGCGGTCAGGTGCCGGCGCCAGCCGTAGTCACTGATCGGCCGGTATTGCAGCAGCCAGAGCTGCGTGCCGTCCCAAGCCCATTCGATGTCGCCGGGCACGTAATGGAAAACCCGCAGCACACCTTGAAGAAAATCCCACAACCGCTCTGTCGTCAGTCCATGGGCCGGCTGGAACTCACCGCTGCGCCACGCGGCACCGAGGCGGGAGAGAATGGCCCGCTGTGGACTGACCTGACCATCGGCCAATGACTCCAGATGCCCTTCGACCCACTCCAACTCCACCGACAGGTGCCGAACAAAAGCGATGCCGGACAGCACCGGCCTGATGAACCGCTGCACCACCACTTCCTCGACGCCCATCGCACTCAATTCGGCAATGCGTGCCGGCACGCCCGACGCCGGTACCCGCAGGTACGTCGTGCTCAAACCGGCATTTGCCGCATCGGCCTGATCCTCGCCATAGCTGGATGAGCGCACCGCCCAGGTGGCGTCCGGTTGGCTGGCAAGGAATGCGGGCAAGCGTGGATCCTGATCATCATTAAGGCTCAGCGCCGGCGGCACCGCTTGCCCGGCCAGCGTCGCCAGACGCAGGCGCCCGCCTTTGGTATGCGCAACGAACCCGCGCTCGCCTGACTCGAGCCAAGCGGCGAATTCGGCTGGCGCATCAATCCATGGATAGTGACCCCAGCCGGGCTTCAAGCTGATGGTCAGGTCCGCGCGGGCCAGGATGGCCGACCAGGCAGCGGCCTGTTCGATGCCGAGCACCTTGTCCTGGTCGCCCCAGACCAGTTCGACCGGGTCGTTGACCCATTCCAGCAACGGCAACGCCGTGTGCGCCCGCACGAGATCCCAGTGCGGCACGAACGCCCGGCAACGAGCATAGCCGGCGCCCATGCGCTGGTATTGCGCAGGCGTCCAGGTCTGGTTTGAGAACTTGCGGGCGAACAGTGTCGGCCTGTTCGCCAGCAACCAGTGGATGGTCTTGCGGATCGGCCACGGCGACATCAACGCCGGCAACCGCCGTTGCCACAAAAACGCGCCCACCGGCGCCAGCAACACACTGCGGCAAAAATGCCCCGGCTGACGCTGCAAGGCGTGCAGCACCAACAGCGCATTCACCCCCACCGCGGTGATCGCACTGCCCCTGGTCGTTGCCGCCAGCAGGGCCTGGGCGTAGGCGGCCAGATCCTCGCAAGGGGCTTGCGGATGACTGCCGAACCCCGGCAGTTCCAGCGGCACCACTTGGTAACGCTCGAAGAACGGCAGCACGTCGTCCCACCAATCGGCGGCGCTGCCGTTGCCGGCCAGCAGGTACATCAGCGGCTTGCTCATGGGTGGTCCTCAGGCTGGATCGCGACGGTCGTGGCGATAGAGCCAGAACAACGGCGGCAACAGGACAAGCAGGGCGAAGCCGTCGAGCCACAGATGCGACCAGACCCGCGCCTGGGCGGAAAACAGCATGTCCTGGGGCGCCCACCATACGATGCCGGCGATGATCCATCCCCAGGGCATGGAACTCTTCAAGCGACTGCCGATATGGACGAGGGCAAGCATGTACAGCGAATAACTCTGCAGCGTCGCCCCGAACAACGCCACCCACCAGACCTGCTGCGCCCTGGCGGCAGCGGGTGCCATTTCGGAACCCCAGAAAGCCTGTTCGAGCGTGAGCAGGTAATCATCGAGCAAACCCGAATGCCCCGCCCAGCTCAACGTAACGCCGGCCAGCAGATGCAGGACGGCAGCGGCATACAACCAGGTAATCAGGGTTTGGCGAAGGGAACTGGGAGGGGTTGGCATTCCGTGTCCTGGCGGGTTGTTTGAGGATGGTGAGTCTAAAGGAAAAGCAAAGCGCTTTAATGGGTCAATTGGGCGAGGGTGTACCGCTCGTGTGAAGTAAGTCCTAGGAGATTTCCTTGCACACTCGCACATAGCTGCCACCCTTCCTCGCGTGCAAGCGAGACGGGGCGGCTTTTGAAGTACCTGCTGGTAGAGCGAGCGATGGATCGACTCGAAGCCCGGGCGCCGGGCTGACTTCCTGCGGTGAATTGACGAACGCCATCGCAAGCAGGCTCGCTACCACACTTGGATCGGGGTAAGGCCGGGAGAAATAGGCCGGCTATGAGGCCGCCTTCGCGGGCAAGCCCGCTCCCACAAGGTGCTGTGGTCGATCTCCGATTTCAACTCCACACCAACCCAACGTGGCGAGGGAGCTTGCTCCCGCTTGAGTGCGAAGCGCTCATCGCTTTTTTAGGGGACGCTGCGCGCCCCAGCGGGAGCAAGCTCCCTCGCCACAAAAACTCTCTAGCCACCGATTGGCAGCTGTGAAGGTTACCGCTCGTGCAACGCCTCGGCGCGGGCCTTGATGATCGGTTTGAGCAAGTAACTGAGCACGGTTTTCTTGCCGGTGATGATGTCCACCGAAGCCACCATGCCGGGGATGATCAGCAGCGGCTTTTCATCGGTGCCCAGGTGACTGCGTTCAGTACGCAGCTTGATGATGTAGTAGGTAGTCTTCTTGTCCTCGTCGGTGATGGTGTCGGCGCCGATCTGTTCCAGCTTGGCTTTCAACCCACCGTAGATGGTGTAGTCGTACGCGGTGAATTTCACCGTGGCGTCTTGGCCGGGGTGCAGGAAGGCGATGTCCTGGGGACGGATTTTCGCTTCCACCAGAATGGTGTCGTCCAGCGGCACGATTTCCACCAGGTCACTGCCGGGCTGGATGACCCCGCCGATGGTGTTGACCAACATCTTGTTGACGATTCCGCGTACCGGCGATGTGACCAGGGTACGGCTCACCCGATCTTCCAACGCCTTGCCGGTGGCCTGGGCCTTGTTCAGGTCGGTGCGCGCCTCGTTGAGCTGAGTCAACGCCTCGCTGCGGAACTTGCCACGGGTTTCGTCGATCTTGCGCTGCACTTCCTTGATCGCCGACTCGGCGCGGGGAATTGCCAGGGTCGTGGCGTCCAGTTGCCCGCGGGTTTCGACTTCGGCGCGCTTGAGCCGCAGCACTTCCACCGGCGAGACCGCGCCCTGAGCCACCAGCGGCTCGGACATGTTGATTTCCTGACGCTGCAACGCCAGGCCGGAACGGTACTGCGCCTGCTTGGACACGAATTCACGCAGTTCCTGCTGGCGCTGGATCAATTGCTCCTGCAGGCCGCCAATCTCATCGTGCAACTGCTGGCGACGGCTGATGTACAGCGATTCCTCGCTGGCTGCCTGGCCCGGCACGGCCTTGATCACATCGGCCGGGAAATTCAACGGTCGGTCATCGACCTCGGCACTCAGGCGCTCGACCCGCAACAGCATGGCCAGGCGATCGGCCTCGGTTTCACCGACGTTGGAGACGAACCGCGTGTCGTCCAGGCGAATCAACGGCGCGCCGGCCTCGACGATCTGCCCTTCCTTGACGAACAACTCGGCGACGATACCGCCTTCCAGGTTCTGGATTTTCTGGATCTTGGACGAGGGAATCGCTTTGCCGTCGCCTTTGGTCACTTCATCGACCACGGCGAAGTTGGCCCATAGCAACAGGAACACGAAGAAACCGATGATGCCCCAGATCGTCAGGCGCACCACCCGCGGGGCGTCTTCGATCAAGGCCTTGTTGACCTCGGGCAGCGGTTGTCCGTGCAGCGAGGCGGAGCCTTTGAAATAGCGACCTACAGCGTCCTTGAAACCCGACTTAAGCAACACTGATCTGCCCCTTCTTCAACGCTTCCATGACGGCCGCTTTCGGACCGTCGGCCAGGATCTGCCCACGGTCGATTACCAGCAGGCGATCCACCAGCGACAGCAACGAAGCCCGGTGCGTCACCAGCAACACCGTCTTGTTTTCCACCACGGCGGCCAGGCGCTGTTTCAAGCGTTCCTCACCGGTGTTGTCCATGGCACTGGTGGGTTCGTCCAACAGCAGGATTGGTGGGTTGAGCAGCAGCGCACGGGCCAGAGCGACGTTCTGCCGCTGGCCGCCGGACAGGTTCTGTCCGCGCTCGCCGACTTGCAGTTCGTAGCCTTGCGGGTGCAGGCGGGCGAACTCATGCACGCCGGCCAGCTCAGCGGCCTGGAGCACCAACTCATCCTCGACGTAACGGGCGCCGGAAGTCAGGTTGTCGCGCAGAGTGCCGGCCAGCAGTTGAATGTCCTGGGGCACATAGCCGACGTTGTAGCGCAGCTCGCTGACGTCGATCTGGCGGATGTCCACGCCGTCCACCAGCAAGGCGCCATCGTCCGGCTGGTAGAGTCCCACCAGCAACTTGGCGAGGGAACTCTTGCCCGAGCCGCTGCGGCCGATGATGCCGATTTTCTCGCCCGGCTTGATCACCAGGTTGATGTTCTTCAGCGCGGGGTTCTGCTGGTTCGGGTAGGTGAAATTCAACTGGCGGCATTCAATGGCGCCCTGCAAGACCTTACGGCTCAGCGGGCGCTCTTCGAAATTGCGTTCCTGGGGCAGCTCCATCATCTGGTCGACCGAGGTCATGGTCACCCGTGCCTGCTGGTAGCGGGTCAACAGGCCCGACAGCGATGCCAGCGGGCTGAGGGCACGGCCGCTGAGCATGTAGCAGGCAATCAACCCGCCCATGCTCAAGTTGCCGGCGATGATCTGGTACACGCCGAAAATGATCATGATCACGCCGGCCAACTGCTGGATCAGCAAGGTGATGTTCATCACCAGGCCGGACAGCATTTTCACCCGCAGCTCGAGACGGCTGAGGGTGCCGATGGTCTGTTCCCACTGGTACTGGCGCTCGCTCTCGGCATTGTTGACCTTCACCGCATCCAGGCCCGCCAGGGTTTCGATCAGGCTGGACTGGCGTTCGGCGCCCAGCGCCATGGTCCGCTCCATGGTCGCCACCAGTGGCTTTTGCAGGGCGTAGCCGATCAACAGGGCAATCGGGAACGCCAACACCGGGATCCACACCAGGTGCCCGCCAAGGATCGCGATGACCATGAAGATCAGCAATGTGAAAGGCAGGTCGATCAGGCTGGTGAGGGTCAGCGAGGCGAGAAAGTCGCGCAGACTCTGAAACTCATGGATGTTCTGCGCAAAGCTGCCGACCCGCGCCGGGCGGTACTTCATGGCCATGCCGACGATGCGCTCGAACAGCGTCGCCGAGATGATCAGGTCGGTTTTCTTGCCGGCCAGGTCCAGGCACAGGCTGCGCAGCATCTTGAGGATCAGGTCGAACAGGTAAGCGCCGCAGATGCCGATCGCCAGCACCCACAAAGTGGACTCGGCCTGGTTCGGCACCACGCGGTCGTAGACATTCATCACGAACAGCGGCGCGGCCATGGCGATGATGTTGATCAGCAGGCTCGCGGCAATCGCGTCGGCGTACAGCCAGCGGGAACGCTTGAGGGTATCGCGGAACCACGAGCGCGCCCGAGGGATCAGGGTGCCGTGGTTGACGTCAAATTTATGTTGGGGCTGGGCGAAGAACACCTTGCCGCTGTAGTCATCAGTCAGGAGCTCGCGACTGACCGTCACTTCGCCGCCGTCGCTTTCGCTGAGCAGCAGCCGCGCCTGGTCATCACCGACCCAGCCCAGCAACACGGCGCTGCGCCCGTCCTTGAGCAACAACAGCGCCGGCATCGCGATGGTGGGAATCTGCTCGAGCTTGCGTTGCAGCACCCGGCCTTGCAAACCGGCCCGGGCCGCCGCGCGCGACAATAATTCGACGCTCAGCCGCTGCTTGGGCAGCGGCAGGCCGGTGGTGAGCATCGCCGCGCTGGCCGGCTTCTGATGCAACATGCAGAGCGCCAACAAACCGTCGAGCAACGGGTCGTCGTGCAGCGTGCGCGGATCATGGACTAGTTCGACTCGACTGACTTCTGATTCCACGCTCGGCACTCTTTACTGATCAGACTGGATGGATGACTCAATTCATCCCAGGCAACTGGACCTTGGGTTTCACGTCATTCTGCACAACCGATGCCAACGGCGCGACTACGCCCTGACTTTTCAGCAGTTGCCCCATGGTCGCCTTGATCCGGTACTGGGTGAACAGTTGCACGTTCTTGATTTCCGCCAGGCGGCGGGAGGCGGTGAACAGCTCGTTTTCACTGTCGAGCAGGTCCAGCAGGGTCCGCTCGCCCAGGCTGAACTGGCGCTGGTAGGCGGTGCGCACGCTGGTGCTGTGGTCGACATATTGCTGGGCAATCGGCACCTGGGCATTGGCGTTGTTCAAGGCGTTCCAGGCCAGGCCCAGCTCTTCGTTCAGCTGGCGCAGGGCGTTGTTGCGGATGTCCAGCGCCTGGTTGGACAGGTAGGACTTGGATTCCAGTTCCGCTTTATTGCTGCCCCCGGCGTACAGGTTGAACCGCATGCGCAGCATGGCTTGCCATTCATTGTTATGGCCGTTCTGGCCGTCCAGGTCGTTATCGGCGGTGCGGCCCAGCTCGGCGTCGAAACGTGGGTAGAAGTTCGACTTGGCGGCCTCGTACTGCTTCTCGGTGGCAGCGATGTCGGCTTCGGCCGAACGCAGCACCGGACTGTTTTCCAGCATCTGGGCGCGGGCTTCGTTCAGGTTGGCCGGCAACAGCGCCATAAAATCGGCGGGACGCTCCAGTTGGTCGGGCATCTGGCCCACGGCGCTGAGGTAGTTGGTCTCGGCGTCAGCCAGGTTGGTCTGCTCGGTGATCAAGTTGTTGCGGGCCTGGGCCATGCGCGCTTCGGCCTGGTCCAGATCGGCGCCGCTGCCCACGCCACGACTGGTGCGCAGCTTGATCTGATCGAAGATGCGTTCGTGGCTCTTGAGGTTTTCCTCAGCCAGACGCACGAATTCGCGACGGGTCAGCACATCCAGGTAGACCTGGGCGACGGTCAGGCCGGTGCGCTCGGAGGTGTCAAGCAACGAATAGGCGCGGGCATTGACGGTGGCTTGTTGACGCCCGACTTCGCTGGACGTCGCAAAACCGTCAAAAACCATTTGCGTCAGGCGCAGGCTCGACTCGCTACGGTTCAGGGTTTCCCAGTGATTGCCGCCGCCTGAGCGGGTGGTGACACTGTCGGTGCCTTCACGGCCGTACCCGGCTGCGAGGTCCACTCTAGGCAGGTAGCCGCCCTTGGCTGCCTTCAATTGATAGTCGGCTGCCAGGCGGCTGTTCACACCGGCCTGGATTTCAGGATGGACGTCCAGTGCCTGTTGCATGGCCTGCGGCAAGGTTTGTGCTTGTACGAAACTGGCGGCGAGGGCGAAGGGTAAAACCATGAACAAATGCGAACGCATGGTGGGATTTTTCCTGAAACTCTTTGTCGTGGATCACAGCGAAACGTGGCGCTGCATCAGATGATGGCAACCGGAATGACCGTATGTCGGAAAGTTCGAAACAGGAGCTGAATCACGCACCGAAAGAACAGGTCGCCGCTTAAATATCAATGTGACATTACCCTGCCGATTGTTTAGGATGGCCGGCATAAGGTCAATAGTTTGGCAGAAACAAAATAGCTGGAAAATTTCAGCCAAAATATTGACAGTAAAATGGCGTCAAATTAACCCCTATTAGCGAAACAAAGAACGTCCAGACCGCTGCCACACACTTGGCTGAGGGTGCATGGAGGTTTACTGAGCGTTGCACCCGGAGAGTCTTCAATGAGCAGTGTTATTGCCGTTGTCAAAAGCATTGTTGGTCAGGTTTTCGTCGTATCCCCCGAGGGCATTCGGCGCGTACTCATTGAAGGCGACCGCCTGTACACAGGCGACCAGTTGGACACCGGCCCTGCCGGCTCCGTCACATTGGAGCTGGCCGATGGCCGCACCCTGGACCTGGGCCGCGACACCCAGTGGAGCGCCAATGCTCCGGACTCCTCCACCGATATCGAGCAGGCCACGGCCCAGGCCGCACCGTCGGTAGAAGAACTGCAACAAGCCATCGCCGCGGGTGCCGACCCGACGACAACCATGGAAGCCACCGCCGCCGGCGCCACCGCCGCAGGTACGGGGGGCGCCGCGGGAGGTGGGCATAGCTTCGTGGCGTTGGACGCCACCGCCGGCAGCGTCGCGCCGACCATCGGTTTCCCGACCGAAGGCCTGAGTGCGGCAGCGGCAAACGACACAGACATTACCGGCCTGGACACCAACACCAATACGACCGCCAACGCCGTGCTCAACGCGACGCTGAGCCTGACCGCCACCCCGACCCTGACTGAGGCCGGCGGTGTACTGGTCTACACCGCGACCGTCACCCAGGCACCTCAGACCGCCCTGACCGTGACCCTGTCCAATGGCGCCGTGATCGTCATTCCCGCCGGACAGACCACCGGCACCGTCAACGTGCCGCTGGCGCCAAATGACACGGTCTACAACGACCCAAGCCAGATCAGCGTAACCGTCACGGGCACCACCGGCGGCACCGGCATTGCCGTGACCCTGCCCACCACGCCGGCCGTGACCCAGATCACCGACACTATCGACACCACCAACGTCACCCTGACGGCGAGCAATACGGTGACCGAAGGCGGTCAGATCACTTACACCGCGACGCTGACCAATCCGGCGCAGACGCCCGTGACCGTGACCTTGAGCAATGGTTCGGTCATCACCATCGCAGCCGGTCAGACCACCGGCACGGTGGCAGTCGATACCCCGGCCAACGATGTCTACAACAACGGCAGCACTGTCAGCACCACGATTACCGGTGCGACTGGCGGTAACTTTGAAAACCTGGTGCCGAGCACGACGCCGGCAGTGACCACGATTGCTGACTCGGTGGACAGCACTGGCCTGACCTTGACCGCCAGCAATACCATTACCGAAGGCGGCCAGATCACCTACACCGCCACGTTGACCAACCCTGCTCAGACGCCGGTGACCGTGACCTTGAGCAATGGCTCGGTCATTACCATTGCTGCGGGCCAGACCTCCGGCACCGTCGCGGTCGATACGCCGGCCAATGACGTCTACAACAACGGCAGCACTGTCAGCACCACCATCACTGGCGCCACCGGCGGCAACTTCGAAAATCTGGTGCCGAGCACCACGCCTGCGGTCACCACCATCACTGACTCGGTGGACAGCACCGGCCTGACTTTGACTGCCAGCGACACTATTACCGAAGGCGGTCAGATCACCTACACCGCGACGCTGAGCAACCCAGCGCAGACGCCGGTTACCGTGACCTTGAGCAATGGCTCGGTCATCACCATTGCTGCCGGCCAGACCACCGGCACTGTGGTTGTTGAGACTGCGGCTAACGACGTCTATAACAACGGCAGCACTGTCAGCACTACGATTACAGGTGCAACGGGCGGTAATTTTGAAAACCTGGTGCCAAGCACCACGCCTGCGGTTACGACTATCACCGATTCGGTGGACAGCACTGGCCTGACCTTGACCGCCAGCGACACCCTCACTGAAGGCGGTCAGATCACCTACACCGCGACGCTGACCAACCCAGCGCAGACGCCGGTGACCGTGACCTTGAGCAATGGCGCGGTCATTACCATTGCTGCGGGCCAGACCACCGGCACCGTCGCGGTCGATACGCCGGCCAATGACGTCTACAACAACGGCAGCACCGTCAGCACCACGATCACCGGTGCCACCGGCGGTAACTTTGAAAATCTGGTGCCGAGCACTACTCCGGCTGTCACGACCATCACCGATTCGGTCGATTCCACCGGCCTGACCTTGACCGCCAGCAATACCATTACTGAAGGCGGCCAGATCACCTACACCGCGACGCTGACTAACGCCGCCCAGACGCCGGTCACCGTGACGTTGAGCAACGGAGCTGTGATCAACATCGCGGCTGGTCAAACCACCGGCACTGTGGCCGTTGATACTCCAGCTAACGACGTCTACAACAATGGCAGCACCGTCAGCACCACCATTACGGGTGCCACCGGCGGAAACTTCGAGAATCTGGTGCCGAGCACTACGCCTGCGGTCACCACCATCACCGATTCGGTCGACAACACTGGCCTGACGCTGACCGCCAGCGACACCGTCACCGAAGGCGGCCAGATTACTTACACCGCGACGCTGACTAATGTGGCTCAGACTCCAGTCACCGTGACGCTGAGCAATGGCGCGGTCATCACCATCGCGGCTGGTCAAACCACCGGCACTGTCGCCGTTGATACCCCAGCTAACGACGTCTACAACAATGGCAGCACCGTCAGCACCACCATCACCGGCGCCACTGGCGGTAACTTCGAGAATCTGGTGCCAAGCACCACGCCTGCGCTCACCACGATTACCGACTCGGTCGATTCCACCGGCCTGACGCTGACCGCCAGCGACACCATCACCGAAGGTGGCCAGATCACCTACACCGCGACGCTGACTAACGTTGCTCAGACGCCGGTCACCGTGACGTTGAGCAATGGCGCCGTGATCACCATCGCGGCTGGTCAAACCACCGGCACTGTCGCCGTTGATACCCCAGCTAACGACGTCTACAACAATGGCAGCACCGTCAGCACCACGATTACGGGCGCTACCGGCGGTAACTTCGAGAATCTGGTGCCGAGCACCACACCGGCAGTCACGACCATCTCTGATTCGGTAGACACTACCGGCCTGACATTGACTGCGACCGACACCGTCGCTGAAGGCGGTTCGATCGTTTACACCGCGACCTTGACCAACGCTGCCGGTACGCCTGTCACCGTCACCCTGAGCAACGGCGCTGTGATTAATATCGCTGCTGGTGCGACCACCGGCACCGTCACCGTTGATGCGCCGAAAGACGACGTCTACAAAGACGCCGGCAAAGTGGAAGTCAGCATCGATAAAGCCACGGGCGGTAACTTCGAGAATCTGGTTCCAAGCACCACCCCTGCGGTCACTGACGTCACCGATACCATCGACACCAGCACCGTCTCGCTCACCGCGACCTCGACTGTTGCCGAAGGTGGCACGGTCATCTACACCGCCTCGGTTAATGCTCCGGTTACCGGCGCTCCGCTGGTTGTCACCCTGTCGAACGGCCAAACCATCACCATTCCAGTTGGCGCAAGCTCGGGCAGCGTGAATT